>JAIINY010000132.1:0-7834 GCA_022741625.1 Prevotella sp.
AGCAGGACATCTACTTTACCTGTGTTCATTTCTATAAAATATAGTTATTTTTATTACTTATCGTTTTTCTTGCGTGTAAGCTTTGCCTGGCATGTACTGCATACGCCGTAGATATAGAGGGCGAAAGTATCCTTTCGGAAACGCTGCAGCTTGAGGTCATTCACTGCTGCCGTAACAGCCGGCACATTGATCTCCGTTACCTGCCCACACACGCTGCACACCTGATGGATATGGCTATCATTGTAATAGCACGCCTCGTATTTGGTACCATCCACCAGACTGTGTCTCATCACGAGCCTCAGCTCGATGAAGAGATGCATTGTATTATAGAGCGTAGCTCTGCTCACCCGGAAGTTTCTCTTCGTGAGCTCAGCATCCAGCTCTTCAAGAGTGAAGTGTCCATCAATGCTATAAACCGCATCCAGAACTGCATATCTTTCCGGGGTCTTGCGGTGATGATTGCACTCCAAATATGTGTCCAAGATTTCACGAACCTTGGCTTTATTTTTCTCAGTCATAATCCTTGTTAGTTACATAAAACGCACAAAGATACTCATAATTCCGGACATAAGGGTATATTTAAATTTAAAAAAACTAAATTGCCCTATTTTTGATGATATTCCTGCTATTTCTTCACCAATCTGATGGCTGTTTAGGGATTATTGATGCAATTTGCCACAAAAGCCCCGACCAATTACTCTGCTAATTTAAGCATTTCAGCATAGATGCGCTGCACTGGCAAGCCCATCACGTTGAAGTAACTGCCCTTGAGTCCGGTACATCCGATGTAACCTATCCATTCCTGGATGCCATAGGCACCCGCCTTGTCGAACGGTTTGTAATGGGTGATATAATAATTGATTTCCCATTCTTCAAATTCCTTGAAACTTACTTCCGTACATACCGAGAACTTGCGCTGTTCTTTCTTCGTAGTAAGACATACGCCCGTAACCACATGGTGAGTCTTGCCGCTCAACATCTTAAGCATGCGAACCGCATCATCGGCATTCTGCGGTTTTCCGAGAATGATTCCCTTACCCTCCTGATCGTTCTGTTCATCGGCAGCAGGAGCAATCACTACGGTATCCGCTGTAAGAATGAGCAAATCATCGGAGGAGGAGGATTTGCCTGAAGATTTTTCAGAAGTAGAATCTTCAGAAGCCTCTTCGGCAGCCTCTTCTCCATTCAATAAAGAGCGATAAGCATCCGCTTTCTTCTGGGCAATATACTCTGCCACATCGTATGCATCCAAATCTTCAGGATAGCTTTCATCAATACCACGCAATACCTTCACCTCGAAATTAACATCCAATCCTGCCAACAACTCTCTGCGGCGTGGCGAATTGCTCGCCAAAATAATCTTATACTTCATCTGTTTTTTTACTATACTGAACTTGCGAAAGTTCAAATTACTAATTCATTTACCATCCAAACGCCTTGGCATTGGAAAGCCAATGCCCCTTGGCACGAAGCACCTGCTCTACAATATCCCTGCCCACTCCTTCGCCACCATTGGCTGAAGAGACATAGCAGGAAATCTCCTTGATATCAGAGCAGGCATCGGCTGGGCAGCACGGGCAGCCACAACGACGCATTACCTCGTAATCCGGGATATCATCACCCACATAGATGATTTCCTCATCAGAAAGCTGATACTTCTCCAGAAAAGCATCATAGGTGTTGATTTTCACAGCACATCCCATATAGATATCCTGCACGCCCAATCCCTCATATCGCTTGCGGATAGCCTCGGTAGTTCCGCCCGTAAGGATGACGATGCGCACACCCACCTTCTGAGCCAACTGAATTGCATAGCCATCCTTGATATTCACGGTGCGAAGAGGTTCACCCGTACTGGCAAGCGTAATGGTCTGGCGGGAAAGCACGCCATCCACATCAAATACAATTGCCTTTATCTTCTTCAAATCGTAATTAATCATACTTGAAAACTTTTTCTATTTAGTAATCAGACACTTGAACACTATTCCTTGACACTCAGCTTATGAATACTCATGCTCATTCTGTCATAGATATCCTTCATCTGCGGATTCGACTTGAGCAGAGCTCCCTGCGCCCGAAGCACATTCTCATCATACCTTACAGCCGGCCCCGTCTGTGCATCTTTCGGATCCAGCTCGTGCACCTTCGCAGCCGTCTCGTCTATCAACGGAAGCATCACATCAAATGGTATTCCGTGCTCCTCCAGGATTTCCCGGCTCAAGGCATAGCAATGATTCACGAAATTGCAGGCAAAGACGGCAGAGAGATGCAGGTACTTGCGGTCTTCACTCGCCAGATGATACACCCTACTGCTCACCTGATGCGCCACATCACCGATCAGCTGCAAGGCATGCTCATCATTCGCCTCGATAAAACAAGGTATCTGAGAGAAATCCACCTCACGCTGCTTGGAGAAAGTCTGCATCGGATAAAGCACACCATAATGCAAAGCCATTCCCTGGAAAACATCCATCGGGATAGAGCCTGCCGTATGCAGAAAGACCTTGGTCTCCTTTCCTTTGCAGAGAACAGGAATCAACTCCACAATAGCACTATCCTTCACCGAAACGACGTACAAATCTGCATCTGAGCGAACATCTGATATATCCGAAACAGGCTGTGCGCCCACCTCGGAAGCCAGAGCCGTAGCCGATGGCATCGTGCGGCTGAACACCTGCACCACATCATGACCTGCGGCAAATATCGCCTTCCCCAAATGAGTGGCAAGATTGCCAGCACCAATCAATATCACCTTCATATCTTTTTCTTTTTCAATCTTATTTTTACCTAAAGCCATCAAGCCGTTTTACGCAAGCATCAGGCCATTTTTACTTAAACAATCCTTGATAATGTGCAAAAATACTAAAAAAGAGCCACACAATGGAAGAAAACTTGTTTTTTTATAATTAATTTATTATTTTTGCAATGTGAAAAGAATAGAAGTAAGAATATATTCGGAAAACGAGGAGCTGCCCCATCTGCTGGAGGGCAACTTCTTCCATAGCTTGGAACTCTTCCAGATAGGTGAAAAAGTACCAAGCGACACCCCCATTATGGCTGTAGCTACCCAGGAAGGAAGAGTAGTCGGACAAATGCTAGCCATGATACACCGCCGCCATATTCTTATTCCACCTTTTATATATTCACACGCCCACGTGCACGGAGAAGGAACCTATCTGGATGAAGAAACCGCCGAAGCCACCTTCCCTACTCTTCTGCATACGATGACCCGCGAACTCACCCGCCGCCATACCCTCTACATCGAATTTTCAGAGATGCAGAAAAAGATGTTCGGCTACCGACATTTCCGTCGCACGGGCTACTTCCCTGTGGCTTGGCAGGAAATATACAATTCGCTACACAGCAAGACACCGGAAGAGCGTCTCACCGACAAGGCTAAAATGCAAATTGAAGCAGCAGAAAGAAAAGGATTGAAATGCCATAGCACTTCTGACGAAAACGAAGTGGGAAAATTCTATCAACTCTATAGAAACTTCTACAAGATGAAACCTCGCCACTATGTGCCACCAAGAGAATACTTTGAGCAGATAAGCAAAAGCAGCGAAGCAAAGGTCATTGTGACAACCTACGACAAGAAACGCCTGGGTATCAAGAAAACATCTTACGAAAACAAGATACTGGGCGGATGCGCCCTGGCCTTCAGCGACAGCGATGCCTATCTGTGGCACCTGGCATCGCTCAGGAAGAGCTACCGATATCTGCATCCCGATACCCTGACCGTCTGGCACGCCATCCAATACGCCCACCAAAGGGGCTTCAAGCACCTGCACTTTATGGATGTAGGCTTACCTTGGAAGCGAAATCCGTATAGAGAATTCATTCGCAGCTTCGGAGGCAAACCCGTGGCAAAATACCGCTGGTTCAGATGCAACATCGGCATCATCAACAGACTGATGAAATGGATATACAAGCTTTAAAGCTGTCCGATTGCCTTATCCAGCAATTCGAGACCGCGATCGGTACAGAAGCCACGAATCACAATAAGAGTGAAATTATCGAAGAGTTCCTGCATCGTAAATCTCTTATAGAGCTGCTGATGCATCATCTCTGACATACAGATTCTCGAAGACTCATAAACCACCTCGAAATTTACATCCTTGCGGAAGTATCCCTCATCTACACCAGCCTGGAAGAAGCGCATGCTATCATCATATTCCTTATCATGCTCCTCTTTCAGGAACTTCAGGATGCGGGGCATTCTATGAATCTCCTCATAGAAAACTACCCCCACCTGCTGGTTACGCTCCATCTGAAGGCGATAGATATAGCCAATCACATCCATTACATTACGTGCGTGCGCAAGAGCATACTCTTCAACGCGGGCCTTGTATTCTGCCCGCTCTATCTTCATTCCTGCAAGCAGCAGTTCCTCCTTATCGCCGAAGATCTCATACACCGTACGCTTCGACACACGAAGTCCACGAGAAATCTCATCCATCTTCACCGCCTTCACGCCGCGCTGGTGAAACTCTCTCATGGCATAAGCTATGATCTTATTGCGCAATTCCTTTCTATATTGATTAATTTCTGCCATATCTCTTATTTTAATGGTTTGTCGTATATCCGATTCTGCCAACTCCATATAGCAAAACCGCATCCTTTAAATAATTTTTGTACAAAGATACAAAAAAAAATAAAAATCCATCTTTTTTTAATAAGTTTTTTATTACCTTTGCACAATCTTTAAGATAAAACGCATTTTTTGCGAAAAACAGAAAGAAATAGAATCATTAAACCAATACATTGTTATGGTAAAAATCACAAAAGAGGCGGCTCTCGAATACCACGAAGCAGGCCGTCCTGGTAAGATTGAGGTTAAACCAACAAAACCTTATCACACACAAACGGACTTGAGTTTGGCGTATTCACCAGGCGTAGCTTTCCCATGCTTGGAGATTCAGCAAAACCCAGACGAAGTTTACAAATACACAGACAAGGGTAACCTGGTGGCTGTGATCAGTAACGGTACTGCTGTGCTCGGACTCGGCGACATCGGCGCGATGAGCGGTAAGCCAGTAATGGAAGGTAAAGGATTGCTGTTCAAGATTTATGGTGGAGTGGATGTTTTCGACATCGAAATCGATGAGAAAGATCCAGAGAAATTCTGCGAGACCGTTGAGAAGATCGCTCCTACCTTCGGTGGTATCAACCTGGAGGATATCAAGGCGCCTCAGTGCTTCTACATCGAAGAGCGTCTGAAGAAGACCCTCGACATCCCTGTGATGCACGATGACCAGCATGGTACTGCCATTATCTCAGCTGCAGGTTTGAAGAATGCCCTCGAAGTAGCCGGCAAGAACATTGCCGACGTGAAGATTGTGGTTAACGGTGCCGGTGCTGCTGCCATCAGCTGTACCAAGCTCTACGTTGCCCTCGGTGCACAGGTGAAGAATATCGTTATGCTCGACTCTAAGGGTGTAATAACAAGCGACCGTGAGAACCTGACAGAGCAGAAGAAGTTGTTCGCTACCGCCCGCCGTGATGTTCACACACTCGAAGAGGCTGTGAAGGGTGCCGATGTATTCGTAGGACTCAGCAAGGGTAACGTACTCTCTAAGGATATGATTCGTTCTATGGCAGACAACCCTATCGTATTCGCACTTGCCAACCCTATTCCAGAGATCAGTTACGAGGATGCTATGGAAAGTCGTCCAGACGTATTGATGTCAACAGGTCGTTCCGACTATCCAAACCAGATTAACAATGTTATCGGTTTCCCATATATTTTCCGTGGTGCACTCGACGTTCACGCCCGTGCCATCAACGAGGAGATGAAGATGGCAGCTGTTCACGCCATCGCCGACCTGGCTAAGCAGCCTGTGCCAGACGTCGTGAACGACGTATATCACGTAAACGACCTCACATTCGGTCCTAAGTACTTTATTCCAAAGCCAGTTGACCCACGCTTGATTACAGAGGTATCTGCAGCAGTAGCCAAGGCAGCTATGGAAAGCGGCGTAGCTCGCACTCCTATCCAAGACTGGGAGAAGTACAAGCAGGAATTGCGCCAGTTGCTCGGCCAGGAGACCAAGCTCACCCGCAAGCTCCACGATACAGCCCGTCTCCACCCACAGCGCGTAGTATTCGCAGAGGGCGGTAACCCAACCATGCTGAAGGCTGCAGTCCAGGCAAAGAACGAGGGTATCTGCGAGCCTATCCTGTTGGGCAACCCTGACCGTCTGAACCGTGTGGCAAGCCGATTGAAGCTCGACCTCTCAAGCATCGAGATTGTAGATATGCGTGCCGACAACGAGCAGGGTCGCCGTGCCAAGTTTGCCAAGCACCTGGCAGAGAAGCGCGCCCGCGAGGGTTACAGCTTCGAAGAGGCTTACGATAAGATGTACGAGCGCAACTACTTCGGCATGTCTATGGTTGAGCAGGGTGATGCAGATGCATTCATCACTGGTCTCTACACCAAGTACAGCAACACCATCAAGGTAGCCAAGGACGTTATCGGTATCCGTGATGAGTACAAGACATTCGGAACCATGCACATCCTTAACACCCAGAAGGGCGTATATTACATCGCAGATACACTGATCAACCGTCACCCAGACGAGGATGTCCTGACCGACATCGCCAAGTTGTCTGCCGGCACCGTGAAGTTCTTCAACGAGGAGCCAGTTATGGCTATGTTGAGCTACTCTAACTTCGGTACCGATGCCATCGGTTCTCCTGTAAAGGTAAAGAAGGCAGTGGCAGAGATGCAGAAGGAATTCCCAGACCTCGCCATCGATGGCGAGATGCAGGTAAACTATGCACTCAATAAGGATCTCCGCGATGAGAAGTATCCATTCTCACGTCTCAAGGGCAAGGATGTGAATACTTTGGTATTCCCTAACCTGAGCAGTGCAAATGGTGCATACAAGCTTCTCCAGGGCTTGAACCCAGAGGCTGAGATCATCGGTCCTATCCAGATGGGATTGAACAAGCCTATCCACTTCACTGACTCAGAGAGCAGTGTACAGGATATCGTAAACATCACAGCCGTAGCTGTAATCGATGCTTACGTGGAGAAGATCAAGAATCAGAAATAACCTCTTATTATACAAGAGTTATTGAATGTAGAATATTAAGCTGGTAACAGCAAAAGATAGTTTAAATAAAAGTTTGGGGCAGAAGCTTGTGAAAGTTTCTGCCCTTTTTCGTTTATTGAGAAGCTACACCCAATCTAACAAAAGAAAAAACAGCTATCCTATTTTGTATTAAGAACCTGCTAAAAAAAGCACAAAAGACAGCAAAAAGCAATCGTTTACGCACCATTTTCTGTTAACGCCAGTTAAATAACAGAACTGTGCGCCTACACATTTGATATGAGACAAAAATAGTTTCAGAAAAGTTTGGTTATATCAAAAATAAGCCCTATCTTTGCAGCAGTTATCCTGAAAACAATCTTTTTACCTTAAGGAAAACTAATACCTATTGAAGATTTGGAGCGGTAGCCTGTGAAGGTCATCGCTTTTTTTCGTTAATAACCTTGCACCTTTTTTGTAAACGCCCATATTTTTTGTTAATTCTTCCTAAAAGAAGAAAGATTTTCATTTCCATATTCTCTTATTTCAAAGAAAGTTAGTAATTTTGCACCCCGAATGCTCATGGATTGGGCAAATATTACAGAAAAAGTTAAGTTCGTTGGGGCTCGGTCAAGATCCGGCACGATGCAGGACGCCTCGCGGAAAAACCCGTTTATATAAATAATTAAATGTACGCAATCGTAGAAATTAACGGTCAGCAGTTCAAGGCTGAGGAGGGCAAGAAGCTCTTCGTACATCACATCAAGGATGTTGAGGCAGGTCAGACTGTTGAGTTCGAC
>JAIINY010000133.1:0-7783 GCA_022741625.1 Prevotella sp.
CCATCCAAGATATATAGATGGTTGCCAAGCCTCTGTGTCCCTTATATAAAAACATTATAAAGCCTTTAGATAGAGTTCGTTATCCCGAACTGAGGTAAAGTTACAAAAAAGGACTGAAAGGTCGATTCCCATAGTGGGAATCTTCAAGTATAGTTTTTAAATTTTTTAAATTATTTTAAGTATGTTTCGTAGTAAAATTATCATTGATATGCATTTATTTGGCAAAACATTGTGCCAGATCATGCAGGAAAATGAGATTGACTTCAAAGAGTTCGCAGCCAGCATGAAGATGGGGCCAAAGTATCTTTCGGGAGTCAGAGAAGGTGATGTAGTCTATAACCACGCTATGTACGTGAGAATCGTGGATGGGCTGAAAGGCTATTTTTCAGAAGATGTTTATTCGGATATTAGAGAGAAACTTATCCGTGCATCGTTTGGGGATGAGGTATAGGGTTCCACAGTAAATATGTGGGAGTTTAAAACAAAAGGCTGGTAGGAATTTTTCCTGCCAGCCTTTTCTCGTGCTTTTTTCTTGTGTGTCTTTAAACTTTATTTTCTGTAGAACTTGCCTTTCTGGCGAGTGATGATGTCTTTTTCCTCAAGCTATACTTTCCGTGCTTATCGAATACAATCCAATAAAGCACAGGAAGGATGGTGGCGATGAGCACCATCGAGATAAGGGTTCCGAAGAAGATGACGGCTCCCATCGGAGACCACAATGTGTTGTTCTCTATCATCATCGGCAATACGCCTACCGAGGCTGCTGCTGAGGTGAGAAAGATAGGACGCATACGGCGCTTACCAGCCTGGAAGGCGGCATCTCTTACCGCAAGACCCTTATCGCGGCGAAGCTCCTCGGCATAGTCGAGCATGATGATACCGTTTCTTACCAGAATACCCATCAGACTCACGACACCCAGAATGCAGGTGATGCTGACATCGAAGCCGGTAATCAGGAGTCCTATCGCAGCACCGAAGATGCAGAGCGACATGGAGGAGAGATTCACCAGAGCCAGGCTGATGCGCTTGAAATGGAAGAGCAGAATGAAGAAGATGATCAATACCGCTATCAGCACACCCGATATCACCTGTGGCATGGTTTCGCCATCCTTTTCTGTCATACCGCCAATCTCCCAATCCAGATCGGTACCGAGCGGGAGTTTCGATATTCTCTCTTTCAGCTTGTTGGACAACTGGTTGGCATTATAACCTCTCAACGGTTCACCGACGATGGAAATGGTGCGTATGCCATTGCGTCGGACGATGCAGCCATCGTGCCAGTCGGGAGAAATCTTAGTCAGCTGACGGAGCGGCACACTTGATGTTCCGCCCATCACAGGGATGTATTCGTTGGCAAGGTCGCTGTCGTTCTCCGACTTCAGTACCATCTTCACCGGATAATCGCCTTCCCAGAGGGTGGACATCGGAATGCCATCACCAAAATGAATGGCAAGATCGGCAGAGAGCAGCGTCTTGTTCACACCCAGACGGTTGGCCTCGGTAGCGTCCGGCGTAACCCGGATGCCCGGCAACGGCTCCTCGAAATTGGTACGGATCAGATTGATACCTTCTATCTGATGCATGCAGGCAGCTATCTTCCTGGCGGCTGCCTTCAGATCGCTGATGCTGTCGCCGCTCACTCTTACTTCGATAGGGTAGTTGGCATTGTTGTAATCCATCTGCTTGAAGCGGATGTAGCAATCCGGGAAGTAGTTGGAGTAGCGGTCGGCATATCGGTCGAGTACCTCTTCGGTTGCACCGTTATCTACTGTATTCACGATGAACTGGGCAAAGTTGGGACCGCCAATCTGCGGAGCGTAGGTGGTATGGAAACGGGGCGAACCCTGTCCGATAAACGTGGTTACCGCCGTTACCTGCGAGTCGCGCTGCAGGATGTGAGCCATCGAATCTGCTACCTGTGCAGTTCTATCGGCTGTGGTTCCGTTAGGGAGATAGAACTCCACGGCAAACTGGTTTCTCTCGGCAATAGGCATCATTCGTTGCGGAAGATTCACGAAAATGACGGCGCCGATGCTTACCAGCACCACGCCCACGATGAGGGTGATGCGAGGACTGGCGAAACAGTGCTTCAACAGCCAGGTGTAACCCATCTGCAGATAATCGAGCGGCTTCTTCCGGGCGTTGGGGGTAGGCTGACTGCTGATGCCCCGATGAATCACCCTATATTGTAAATAAGGTGTAAGCAACAGCGAAACCGTGAGCGAGATGCTCAGGATGATGAACATTGCCCAAGGGAACGACTTGACGAAATCGCCCATGTCACCATGCATGGTGAAGAGGAACGGGAAGAAGGTGAGCGAGATGCTAAGCGTGGCGGAGAGTACCGACATGAAGAACTCACGTGGGGCAGCGATGGCTGCGTGCCAGCGCGACATGCCGTGGCCCAGCTTCTCCATATAGTTGTCGATAATGACAACGGAATCATCCACCACCATACCCAGGGTTACGATGAGGGCAGCCAGGGTGACGGTGTTCAGTTCCATACCGAAAAGATAGAAGATGCCCAGCGAAGAGAAGATGGTGATCGGGATGCTGAGGGCGGATACCTCTGCCACGCGGCGTGGCATAAGCAGGATGACCACGATGATGACGGAGATGACCGAGACGAGCAGTTCGCGAAGGAAGTTGAGCACTGATTCGCTCACCACCTTGCTCTGGTCGGTGATGGTATTGATATGCACATCATCGGGCAGGGTCTGCTCAAACTCATCCATCGCCTGGTGAACGTCTTTTCCCATCTTCACGATGTCATTGCCCGGTCGCATCTCTATGGAGAGGAGCACGCATTTGTTGCCGTTGCTCTTGATGTATTTGCTCAATTTGGGATATTCTCTCCTGATGTGGGCAATATCCTTCAGGCGCACGATGTTGCCCTTGGGGTCGGAATAGACAATCTGTTCTGCCACATCGCGCTCGTTGTTGTAGGAGTCGGTGATGTGGATGGGCAGGTTGAGGTTGCCCAGCTCCAGGTTTCCACTCATGGTGGTGAAGCCCTGTAGGGCGAGCTGGTTGAGCACCTTGTAGGAACCGATGCCGTATTTGGCCAACTTGTTCTGGTCTAGATAGATACTGATCTGTTCGTTCTCCAGTCCGTAGGTGCGGAGGTTGGAGATGGCATCAATGCGGCGCAGGCGGTCCTTCAGCCGGTCGATGTAGGTGTTCAGTTCCCGATAGGTTTTCTGCTTGCTTTCCATCGTGATGAGCAGGGCAGAGGTATCGGCGATGTCATCCACAGCCTGCAGGGCGAGAACGCCTGATGGTAGTGATGCCTTGAAGGCCTGCAGTCCGTGCTTGAACTTGCTCCAGAAGGCATCTCTGTCTTCTACATCATCGTTGAGTTCCAGGAATACGATCAGCATGCCGTCCTTGCTCTGGGTGTAGGTCTTCTTCTTGTTTACCTCCTTGTATCCGAAGATGAAATTCTCCAGCGGTTTTGCCACCCGTTCTTCCACCTCATCGGATGTTGCACCGGGATATACGGCAACGCAGGCGCCCTGGCGGATGGTGAATTGCGGCATTTCCTGCTTAGGCATGATGTAGATGCCCAGGATGCCCACGAAAACGAGCATACCCATGAGGAGCATCACGATATTATGGTTGCACATCGCCGATTCGATGAACGAACGCTTGATGATGCGGTTGGGTTTTCTCGTAATGCGAGCCTTGATATGGTCGTGAAGAGCGGTGTCCTTCTGCGGAATCCTTGGCTTGTTTGTCTCTTGATTTGTGTCTTGATTCATATCTTTTCCCTCCACATTTTATCGGTTGTTACTCTTTCCGGAATCAACCATCATACCTTCTGATACCTTCTGCTGACCATTGATGATGACCTGATCGCCAGTATGAAGTCCCGAGAGAATGATGATGCCATCTCCCTCGAAATCGCCTATGGTTACAGGTTGCTGGTGCGCCTTGCCGTTTACTACGGTCCAAACGAATCGGGAGTTATCTACATCCAGTTCAACGCTTTGCGGCGGAACGATGATATGAGCCGGGGATGCTGCACTGCCCTGAATCTGGGCGTTGCAGACCATACCCGGGAGCAGGCGACCCTGCGGATTGGTGATACCCACCTTGATATCGTAGGTATGCGAGATAGGGTTGGCATCGATGCCTTTTTCTGAAATGGTTCCATAGAAGACGGCTCCGGATAAAGCGGTAACCGTCAGCTTCACCTTGTCGCCTACGTGGAGAAGCGAGATTTCTGCTTCGGGTACGGAAACCTTGGCGTTGACCTGAGCCACATTGGCGAGTTTCAGCACGGGCTGACCAGGAAGCACATAGGTTCCCATATCCACATTCTTGGCAGCGATAACGCCTGAAAACGGAGCTGTGAGTGTGGAGTGGGAGAGTTGCTGACGGGCGATGCTTTCGGCTGCCTTCGCCTGTTCCAGTTTACTTTCTATCTCCACCCATTTCATATCCGAGATGGTTCCCGACTGATGGAGGGGCAGGAATCTCCTGTAGGCATCTTCTGCCTGTTTCAAGGTGGTGAGGGTAGCCCGGTGAGCCTCCTTCACGGTAGTAGGGTTGATGGTGGCGAGCAACTGACCTTTGCTGACTCTGTCACCCTCATCTACACGGATGGAAGTGATATTTCCGGCGATTTCGAAACTGAGTGTTGACCCCATCTTTTCCTCGATGGTACCCACATAGTCTTTCGTTCCCCCCAGGTTTGTATTTCCTACAGAGATTGTTTCCACCTTGATATTCTTCTTTTCCATCTTCCTGGCTTTTTCCGTACATCCTGTCAACAGCAGGCTGAATCCCGTAATCATCAGACTGCATCCCATGAATATCAGACAGCTGCTACTGCATTTCATGAGCCATCCTGTCATACCATCTTTCTTTTTCATATCTTCTTCTTTTTGTTATTTTTTTGCAAAGGTATGAAATAATGGCGAATGTAAGGGGAACAAAGTATTAAATATGTTTAAGAACTAACGTTTTTTAGAAAAAAGATGTACCTTTGCATATTGGAATAAACTATATAATTAAAATTCAATATGAAGAAAATCTTATCTATTGCTTTTGCAGCCTTATTGGCAACATCTTCTTTTGCCCAGAAAAGTGAAACGCTGCTGGAGCGCAACCAATTAGCAAAAACTCCTCCTATGGGATGGATGACATGGAACCTCTTTAAAGGTGACATCAGTGAACAACTGATCAAGGAAACTGCCGATGCCATGGTAGAACACGGTTTCCGCGATGCCGGTTACGAATACATCTTTATAGATGACTTGTGGCAGGGAGGTCGTGACCGCCATAATAACATCATTCCAGACCCTAAAAAGTTCCCGAATGGTATCAAGGCACTTGCCGACTATGTTCACTCCAAGGGATTGAAGTTGGGTATCTATTCTGATGCCGCCCAGCTTACCTGCGGTGGATGGACAGCCAGTTATGGTTTCGAGGAGCAGGATGCCCGCACCTTTGCTTCGTGGGGTATCGACTATCTGAAATATGATTACTGCAATGCTCCGGAGGACAGTGCCACAGCCCGTAAACGCTATCATACGATGGCTCAGGCTTTGAGCAAATCGGGTAGAAACATCGTTCTCGGTATCTGTGAATGGGGACAGCGCAACGGCGAAGAATGGTGTGAGCAGGTTGGCGGTTCGCTCTGGAGAACCAGCTATGATGTAAGAGATATGTGGAAAGATATCGTGAAACAAGGCGGTATGGGTATTCTCGATATCGTGAATATCACGGCACCGCTTGCCAAGGATGTTCGCCACGGACAGTGGCCTGATATGGATATGCTGGTTGTGGGATTGAATGGCAAGGGCGGACCATCCAGTGACCTGGGTGGAGTTGGCTGCAGCTATACTGAGTATCAGACCCAGATGAGTATGTGGTGCATGATGTCATCAGTACTGGCATTGAGCAACGATCTCAGAAAGCTTTCTGCTGAGGATAAGCGCATTCTCCTGAACAAGGAAATCATCGCCATTGATCAGGATCCGTTGGGCAAAGCTGCTGAGCGCAAGGTGAATCAGGCTGATCATCAGATTTATGTTCGTCCTTTGGCAAATGGTTCTCATGCCGTTGCCATTCTTAACTGTGGTGATAAAGATAAGTCTATTCAGGCAGATTTCAAGCAGTTGGGCTTAAACGGCAAGTATCTGGTAAGAGATGTATGGCAGCATCGCGACATTGCCAAGAAGGCAAACAGATGGAAAGGCACAGTGAAAGCTCACGAAACCAAGGTGTTTGTATTGAAATAAGCTATAGGTTGGGCTCTCTTTCTAAGTAAGAAGAGAGCCCCTACTATTTTACTTTTAAGGGACGTTATGATAAATAGCGCTTATGGTAACATCAAACTTATTAATAAGTAGAACGGATAAACTGGTGACATGGTGAATTACCATGCCTCCAGTTTATCTGCTATCTCAGGCATCTTTTCCTTATTGAATACAGGATTCTTGCCTTCCTTCTTCTGCTGGCGGTAATCCTGCAACAGGAAGACTGCCTGGCGAGAAAGTAAAACGATGGCAGCAAGATTACAAAGGGTAAGAAGTGCCATGGTGATGTCTGCAAAGCTCCAGGCAAAATCCAGTGACACGATGGCTCCAATCATCACCATCGCTGCCACGGCAAGGCGATAGATAAATACGCCCAGTCTGGAATCCTTGATATATCTCACGTTGGTCTCACCATAATAATAATTGCCGATGATGCTGCTAAAGGCAAAGAGCCATATCATGACTGCTACAAAAGGATTTCCGATGCTTCCGATTTCGTGGGTCAAGGCATCTTGTGTCAGTTGGATACCATTGGATGCAGTGACATCTACTCCGCTCATAAGGATGATGAATGCTGTGCAGGAACATACTACCAAGGTATCCGTGAAGACACCCAGCGCCTGAATCAATCCCTGTTTTACCGGATGGCTCACCGTAGCTACCGCAGCAGCATTAGGAGCACTACCCTCGCCGGCCTCATTGCTGAACAAGCCTCGCTTGATGCCCTGAATCACTGTGACGCCAAGTACTCCACCTGCAGCCTGATTGAATCCGAAGGCATTTTCAATAATGATTAATAAAACCTTAGGCAAACTGGTAATATTCCAAATCACCACGCCAACGGCTATCAGGAGATAGACTACTGCCATGACAGGAACTACCGTAGAAGAGAACTTTGCTACTCTCTGAATACCACCAAAGATGATGAGCAATGTAAGCGCCGTGAGTATGATGCCCATAGTGGCAGGCTCGATACCAAAAGCCTTCTGCCATGCCAGACAGATGGTGTTGCTCTGAACGGAATTGTAGGCAAAACCAAAGGTGATGATCATAAGAACGGCAAAGAGGATACCCATCCAGCCCTTTCCCAATCCATATTTCATATAATAGGCAGGTCCACCATAGAAGGAAGTCTTACCTTTGCGCTTATAGAGTTGGGCAAGCGTAGATTCGATGAAGGCTGAAGCAGAACCCAGCAAAGCGAGCATCCACATCCAGAAGACAGCTCCCGGACCGCCGATGCTGATGGCTGTAGCAACTCCTGCAAGATTACCTGTACCAATTCTACTGGCCAATGCCACCACGAAAGCCTGGAAGGAAGAGATGTGCTTCATCTCACCATCCACCTTTACATCCATAGACAGTTCTTCCTTGCCAATTTCCTCTGGTTGAACCTTATCGGGATGCAGCAGGAGCCTGACCATCTCGCGGATGAGACGAAACTGCACGAAACGGGTACGCCAAGTGAAAAACACGGCACAGCATATCAAGATGGTGATGATGATATACGACCAAAG
>JAIINY010000134.1:0-7781 GCA_022741625.1 Prevotella sp.
CCTCAACCGTGCTCTTGATGAAATGGAAGCTCATAAGAAGAATGGGACTAAGCCGATGGATGCTCGTGATTTGTTGAGAAGACTTCAGGAAGAGGAGGCGTAGTATGAAGGTTAAGATTTATACGGAAAAAGAATTTGAGCGACAACTTAGAAAGCTTTCCAAGAAATATCGTTCAATGCTTGATGATTACGATGCTTTTCTTACAGGCTTAGAACAGGATCCTTTTCAAGGTACTAGTCTTGGCAAAGATGTCAGAAAGGTAAGAATGGCAATAGCTAGTAAGGGTAAAGGTAAGAGTGGTGGTGCAAGGGTCATCACTTATAATCTTTACCAGGAAGGAGATTCCATTATCATTGATTTGTTGACAATCTATGATAAAGGAGAAATCTCTAATATCTCTGATGGGTTTATCAGTTTTTTGCTTGATAAACGTGAAAATGTCTAATACGTAGAATAGGTCTCTTTTTTGTCCTTGCCCCTGATTTACAACAAAATTTAATGCTATTGCCGCTGATTTGCGACAAAAAAGTAGTATCTTTGCCCCTGATTTGAAACAAATGCGTATGTTTAGACGAAATATCATCAGTAAACTGGAGGCTTGGAAGCAAGACAAAAAGCATAAGCCTCTTATCCTGAGAGGAGCTCGACAGGTTGGTAAGACAACTGTGGTCAATGAGTTTGGCTCTCAGTTTGATAATTATCTATATTTCAATCTGGAAAGAAATGAGAATGCCAAGTTGTTCGAGATGGAGATTCCTTTAGACGACCTGGTGAATATGCTGTATGCAAGTGTCGGTAAGGTTAAGAAAGAAGGAACTACCCTTGTTTTCATCGACGAGATTCAGAATTCTCCTAAAACCATAGCACTTCTTAGGTATTTCTATGAACAGAGACCCGATTTGTATGTTATTGCAGCTGGCAGTCTGTTGGAGAATCTGGTGGATGTTAAAGTCAGTTTCCCTGTGGGAAGAGTACAATATCTGGCTTTGCGACCTTGTTCGTTTTCGGAATTCCTGGGAGCTATCGGCAAGAATAATCTGCTTACCGTACTCTCGCAGAAGGCAGAATATACGGTTGCCTTCCATGAACAGTTGATGCATCTTTTCAATCAATATACTATTGTGGGAGGTATGCCTGAAGCTGTGCAGCAGTATGCTGAAACCCAAGATGTCATTGGTATCGAAGATGTTTATGAAACTCTGGTGCAAGCCTATAAGGATGATTCTGAAAAATACGTCAGAGGTAATAAGTTGACAGACGTAGTGAGATTCATCCTCTCCTATGGTTGGGCTTTTTCGGGTGAGACCATTACGTTAGGTAACTTTGCCAATTCTGGCTATAAGTCAAGAGAGGTGGGCGAGGCATTTAGATTGTTGGAGAAGGCTATGCTTCTGGAGCTGGTTTACCCTGTATCTTCTACCCAGTTGCCGATTATTCCTGAGACCAAACGAATGCCAAAACTCATCTGGTTTGATACGGGATTAGTGAACTATCAGGCGGGGATCAGAAAGGAAATCATTGGCTCTACCGATATGGTGGACAGTTGGCGTGGGCATATTGCAGAACAAATTACGGCTCAGGAGTTATTGGCTTTGGAAGATAGGGTGGGACAGCA
This sequence comes from Prevotella sp., assembly GCA_022741625.1. Classification (GTDB taxonomy): domain Bacteria; phylum Bacteroidota; class Bacteroidia; order Bacteroidales; family Bacteroidaceae; genus Prevotella. The sequence continues at coordinate 1,617 of JAIINY010000134.1, forward strand.
TCGCTCGTTTTGGGCAAAGCCGAATAACGGTGCAGAGGTTGATTTCATTTTTGCTCATAACTCCAAGCTTTATCCGATAGAGGTAAAGAGCGGAACCAATGCCCATCTCCGTTCTCTCCAGGTGTTTATGGATAGTTCTGAGGTTAATATAGCCATCCGTATCTGGTCAAAGCCTTATTCCATAGATAAGGTCAAGACAATTCATGGCAAGGAGTTTACGTTGATCAATCTCCCTTTCTACCTGATAGGTAATTTGCGGAGCGTATTGGATGCTGTAGTAGAAGAATGAGTGATAGATACAAAAACAAAAGAATTCAGCAAATTAGCATCTTGGCTATTTGCTGAATTCTCAATTCATATTCTATTTTTTCTTTTTATTCTTTACTTGAAGCTGAGCTTGCCTTCGGCAATCTTCTTGGCTTCTTCTGGCTTGTTGGTGGTTATGAAGTCAACGCCGGAATCTACGCATTTCTGAATCTCCTTCATCTGGTCGATGGTCCATACATTCACCTTCATGCCCAGGTCGTGGCTCTCTTTGATCCAATTCGGATTCTTGAGTAGGGCACCACCATAGTAGTCGATGCCGGCAAAGCCCTTCTGCTTGATGACTTCGGGAGCCACGTCGCTGCCCAGATAGTAAACCCGGGCTTGTGGGTTCAGCTTTACGAGTTCCTCGCAGGCATGCATGCTGAAGGAGATGTAATCCACCTGCTTCTCCATGCCTGCTGCCTTTACCAGATCAAGACACGCCTTTACGCATCTGTCTTCACGCTCAGGAGTCTGATGTGCCTTGATTTCCAGAATCAGCTGCATGGGAGCAAGCTTCTTGCCAGCCTCAAGGTAACTCTTCAGCGTGGCGATAGGCTCACCATTGGCCAGCTTCAGATTCTTGATGTCGGCATACTTGGCCTCCTCGATGATGATGCCATGGATGTCGTCGTCATGGTTTACCACCACGATGCCGTCTGTGGTGATGTGTACATCAAACTCGCTTCCCCAAACATCAGCCTTCTTGGCATTCTGCATGGCAGCGATAGAATTCTGGGCTGCACCCGGACTGTTCCAATAGCCGCGATGGGCTATCACCTTTACTTGAGCCATGGCGGAAGATGCCAACAGCATCATTCCGCACAATATCATACTAGTCTTCTTCATATTCTTCTTAAAAAAACTTCTAATAACGTCTGAAATAACTTCTAAAAATCTATTTAAAATCTGTATCTTATACCCAACTGGCACTGGTAAGGATTACCATTGCCACCAGCTACGCCGGCGTTGGTATTTACTGCATACTTATACTGCTTCTTCTCCTGGTCGAAACCTGTGATGTAATAGAGAGGAACGTTAGAGAGGTTCTTGCCTACACCCCAGTCTTTGTTGAGAAGGTTGGCCACATTGAATACATCCAGTGAAACTTCCAGGGCATGGGTTTTGTAAAGCTTGAATGCCTTCTCCAAGTGAAGGTCGAAGGTGCCGTAGAAACCGTTTACGCCGCCATTGCGCTCAGCCATCTTGCCATAGTTGTTCTGCAAATACTCCTTGAACTTCTTCTCCACCTTAGGGTTAGCCATCAGGGTTTCGAAGCCCTTGCGGATGCCTGCATCGGTGTTAGGGTCGTTAGGGTCGAAGATGTAGGCGAGGTCGTTGGTTGCCACGAAGTCACCATTCACGTTGCCGCCTACGATGGTAGAGTAGCGGGTGCCACCGATGCCCGAGAAGCGGATACCTGCCTGGATGCCCCAGAAGGTTGGTGCTGTTCCGTAAACCACCAGCTTGTGGCGGAACTGGCCGTTGCCATAGCTCAGCTGGCTCATGTCGCGTGGATCATCCTTCACCATCTTTACCAGTGTTGAGGTGTTTGCCACGTCGCCATTATAGGTGTTGTTATCCTTTACGCTGTTCCATGTATAGCTGAATGAGAGGAATCCATCCTTGAAGTATCTCCAGCTACCGTCGATGACGAAGGCAAACTGGTTTACCTTTCCGATGGTGTTAAGCTCCAGTACACGACCTATCTCCTTGGTCTTTCTGCCTTCCAGCCAGTTAGTGTTGCCCTTGGCATCGATGGTGTTGGCAGGCACATAGACGCCACGTCCACCTTCGTTTTCCAATCTGAAGTATGGCTCATCCACCATGTTCTTGTCGATATAGAGATAGTTGTGGCGAGCCAGAGTCATGTATCCAGCTACGCCCATCTTGAATCGGTCGCTGAAGTAGTGAGTATATGAAAGGTTTGCCTTGTAGATGGTTGGCACCTTGGAGCCCTCCTTGTTGCAGTTGATGGTGACGAGCTTCTCTACATTTGGATTCTTCAGCAAATCAGCACCCGGAGCTGTGGTTGGATTCTGACGATAGCTTGGGAAGTTAGGAGTTGGGATGAGGCTCGCATCCTGGGTATCGATGGTTACGATGCGGCTTCCGTCGAACACCTGACTGTTTACCGTGGCGTAGTTGTTGATGTCGGATGCGAAGATACCGCCACCAAGCTTCAGGATATCGGTATGCTTGTTGTTGATATCCCACTGCAACTGCAATCTTGGCTGTACCAGGAAGAGGCCGATGCCCTTGTCGGTTCTTACACCGAGAAGACGGTCGGCTGGCTCGTAGTAGTTGCCGTGGTCAAGATAGGAAGCGTTGTCGATGCGTACGCCGGCTGTGAGGTCGAAGCCCTCGAAGAGCTGGGTGTGCAACTGACCATAGATACCTGCGTTTACGATGCACTGGGTTACCTTCTGGTTCTTTTCGCCTTCTACCATATATACGTCGCGGGCATATCGGTAAGGGGTCATGTTGTTGAAACTGTCGAGTCCCTTGAAGTAGAAACGTCCGTTGGTTTCGCTGCCATAGAGTGAGGAGAGGTGAGAATACATCACGTCCAAGCCCAGGGTATAGTTAATCTTGCCTGCATTGATGAGCAGGTTATCCACAAACTGATATACGTTGTCGTGGAAATTCTCTGGGGTGAATCGCTGTCCGCCTATCTGGATGTTGGTCATCAAGGTCTTTCCATCTACTTCCGATGCTACGTTCTGCACGATGGCACGTGGGATGGTGCCGTTAGGCAAGAGACTGTTTGCCTTGGTCTCTTCCATCGAATACATCCATTGCACTTTCGCCTCGTTGGTAATCTTTGGTCCGAATACGCTGCGGAGAGATGCCATCAAGCTGTTGTCTGCGGTGTTGCAGTCGGAGTAAGATTCCAGAAAGTTGATGGTGGTATTGTCACCCTGGCTATATGGCTGCTTGTTGATGTTCAGGTTGTTGCGAACGCTGAGCAGGTTGGTTGGGTTGATCTGCCAGTCGATGCGTGCGAACACGGAGTTGGTGTTTGATTTCTTGTCAAACGAACCGTACTCCGGCTGGTTAGGCAGCCCGTATTTGTCTTTTGCTATCTGGGTGAAGGCATCGAGTGTTGCTTGCGACAGATTGTATCTGCTTTCATCTGATGCTCCATGAATGTCGGCGATGCGCAATGGCTTGGTGTCCTGCTGATGATCCCATGCCACGAAGAAATGCAGGCGGTCTTTGATGATAGGTCCACCCAGAGAGAAACCATACTGATAGGTGGAGAAATCAGATGTACGCTTGTTGCCGAGGATGTCGTACTGGCTGGCGAGCCAGTCGGTGCGGAGATAGGAGAATGCCGAACCCTTGAGGGTGTTGGTACCCGATTGGGTTACGGCGTTGATGAGTCCGCCACCTGCACGGCCGTAGGTTACATCGTAGGCATTGGTTACCACCTTAAACTCTCTCACGGCCTCCATGGTCATGGCGTAAGGACTGCCTTTTCTAGTATTGGCAGCGCCGCCGGAGATAGGGTTCTTGGATGACATGCCGTCGATGTTGAAACCGGTGGAAGAGGCAAGCTGACCGCTGAGGTTCATGCCGTTGCTCAGCGGAGAGAGGTCGATGAGCGAGGTGAAGTTACGTCCGTTTACAGGCAGTTTCTTGATGTCCTGCGCTGTAACGCTGGTTGAGGCTCCCTCGTTATCTACGTTCTTCTTCAGAGAGTTTGCCACCACCTCAATCTCTTTCAATTCCTGGCTCTGGTCGCTCATGGTGAAGTCTACACGCAGCATATCGCCCTGGTTGAGCGAATAGCCTGTGCGCTTCTGGTCACCATAACCGATGTATTTGGCGGTGATGGTGTAAGGCGAACCGAGTGGAATCTCTCGGATGGTATAGTTTCCGTTGGCATCAGTGGCAGCGGAAACGGTGAAACCTGTAGACTCGTTCTTTACGGTTACCAAGGCACCGATTACAGGTTCTTTGGTGTTATCCACAATCTTTCCGGTAACGGTGGCACGGGTGTTCTGTGCAAAGAGGCACGTGGTGCTACCTGCCGCCAACAGTGCTGCTGTAGCGACAAATCGAATTGAATTCATAAAATACAATCTTTGGTTTATAAGTGTTTATCGTGATTCTGCTGAATATCAAAGATTTCTTCTATTACTATTTCCTAAAAGAATTCTTCTGCTATATCCTGCATGTTTCCTTTTACTTTCTCATGGTTGTGAGTGTACTCTCCACGTCATCGAGCATTTTTGCAGTACTCTTGCGGCTAGCCTTGAGCATCTGCTGTTCCGACTGTGGGTTGATGGATGTGAAGTAATTGCTACCCTGTGCCAATTTCTTCTTGTTGCCATCATAGAGTGAATAGTTCACGTAGTGGAAGATGGTCTTGAAAGGCTCTTCCTGATACTTGAGATAGTGATTGTCGAGGAGGAGGAGATAATCGGCTCCTGCCTGTTCGAGCATGCCACGGAGTTGGGTGGCATTGACGAATGTAAGGTCAGATGACTGGTTCTCGCCTTCGCCTGTGGTCTTGATATCCTCCAGGATGTCGTGGTAGGTGCCTTGAATGGCATTACCATCTACATAGGTGAAGTTTGCCTTTGATTTCTGGGCAAGTTGTACGAGGTTATCTTCTATCACCTTATTATAGATGTAGCATACGCTGTCTGGGTTGATCTGCGTATCCTCTGCTAGCATATCAGTAACGAAATAGTTTGATTTAACGTTGTCTGGAGTGCCAATCACGAGTACGCGATGGGCTTTTACTGCGTTGCTGGTGGCATTGCCTTCCAATTCCGGGGTTCCTGCCATCATGTTGCTGCTAACGAGCATGGTCATCATCAGCAAACTACCTTTTGCAAATGTTTTCTTTCTCATTCTTCTTCTTTTCTATGATAATCTTTTCTGGTTGCAAAGGTAGGGGGATAAGATTACAGAAGAAATGCAATGGTGATACAATACTTTGAATGAATTGTTTCAAAAAAATGAAGGTGGGACATCGGATTCGATGCTCCACCTTTTATATATATACCTTATTTTATATATATATACCTTATTGTACATACATCTAAAAAAGCTTTATTCCGCCAGTCGGATGCTCATCGGGCTTACTGTGATGAGGCGCTTCTTGTAGAGGTCGCCAATGGCACGCTTGTAAACCTTCTTGCTCACGTGGAAACGCTCGTAGATGTCGTCGGCCTCGCTCTTGTCGCCAAGGTTGCACTCGCCGTCGTTGTCCAGAAGGTACTGGTAGAGGGTCTCGGCGAAGTCGGCAGTCTGCTGGATGCCGGTCTTCTGCAGGGTGACATCTATCTTTCCGTCTGGGCGAACTCTTCCGATGTAGCCCTTCATCTTGTCACCCGTGTGGATGTACTGGAAGATCTGGTCCTGATAGAGAAGACCCGGATACTGGTTGTCGATGATAACCTTGAAGCCTAGGTCGGTCTTCTGCCAGATGAGGAGATCCACCTCATCGCCATGCTTGTAGTGAGGATGGTCTTCGTTGAGATAACGCTCAATCTTGGCAGAGGCAACGATGCGATAGCTCTCCTCGTCGATGTGGATATGCACGATATAGGAGTTGCCGAGCACCATACGTTTCTTCTGCTCGCGGAATGGGCAGAAGATGTCCTTCATTAGCCCCCAACCCAGAAAGGCTCCGTATTCGTTGACCCATTTCACTTCGAGATAGGCGAAATCGCCCACCTTTGCCAAAGGGGTTTCGGTGGTTGCTATGAGGCGCTCTTCCTGGTCGAGATAGATGAAGACATCCAGCTCGTCGCCGATGCCTGCGTCTTCAGGTACGTAGCGGGATGGTAGGAGGATTTCTCCCTCGTCACCACCATCGAGATACAGACCGAAATCAACTTT
>JAIINY010000135.1:0-7768 GCA_022741625.1 Prevotella sp.
AAATAGGAACCGCCGTATGCGGAACCGCATGTACGGTGGTGTGAGAGGTCGGAAAACGAAAGTAGGAGAAAAACTACTTCGTTTTCCTCCTACTCGATTCTCAATTTTCACTAACTTAATAATAACATCAGCAAATGAATAAACTATTCACATTTATAGTGTTGTGGATGATGTCTTGTCTCCCAACTCTGGCTCAGGCTCCGATGGACGGAGGCGTGTGGAAGGACAATACCGGCAAGCATATCAATGCGCACGGTGGCAACATCTTCAACTACAAGGGTACCTACTACTGGTATGGTGAAAGCCGCTCGCAGGATGGCAAGCCTTACAGCTCTCTCGGCGTAAGCTGCTACACTTCCAAGGATCTCAAGAAATGGACCAACCATGGATTGGTGCTCCCTGTATCTAACGAACCAGGCAGCGACATCGAGGGTGGTTGCATCATCGAGCGTCCAAAGGTTCTCTACAATCAGAAGACCAGGAAGTTCGTCATGTGGTTCCATCTCGAATTGAAGGGTCAGGGATATGCTGCTGCCCGCTATGGTGTGGCAACCAGCGATACTCCTTTCGGACCATTCAAGTTCGTTCGCTCAGGAAGAGTGAATCCGGGAATCTATCCTATCGGATTCTCCAAACCAGATACCACCGACCTCAAGCATCAGCTTCTCTTCCCTGAACTGAAAAAGTGGTGGACTCCAGCCTGGCGCACTCAGATAGAACGAGGTATGTTCTGGATGAGAGACTTCCAGGGAGGACAGATGTCGAGAGACATGACCATCTTCATCGACGATGATGGCAAGGCTTACCACATCTATTCTTCAGAGGAAAACCTGACACTCCAGATTGCACAGTTGACAGATGACTACATGCAGCACAATGGTTGCTACGTACGAGTAGCTGCCGGCGGACAGAACGAGGCTCCAACCATCTTCAAGCAGGATGGCACCTACTGGATGATTACCAGCGGATGTACCGGTTGGGCTCCAAATGCAGCCCGCATGTTCAAGGCTAAGAATATCTTCGGTCCTTGGGAGCAGTTGCCTAATCCATGCCGTGGCGAGGGTGCCGACAAGACCTTCGGTGCACAGGGTACCTATATATATAAGGTGGAAACTGCAGCACAGAAGAAGATGTTCCATGGCGCCGACTATGTATTCATGGCAGATATGTGGAATCCGAAACATTTGAGCGACAGTCGTCATCTCTGGATACCTATTTCCTGGGAAAATGGTGCTCCAGTGTTGAAAAAATGATAAAAAACACGGTCGCTCTGCTCGTTTCTAAATTATTTTAATTACATTTGCAGCATGAAATGATAATACTGCAATCATCGTTTAACAGAATTCAACAAACTCATATAATTGCAACTATCTATGATTCATATATATAAGAATATCATGATCACCCTTCTTCTGGCTTTGGTTCCGTTCATGGGAATCAGCGCAGCGAAGAAGAAGGCACAACAGCAGAGCGACCGCCAATATTGGTGCTCGCTTGCCTATAAGATGGCTCAGCCCGTGCTGGAGAATATGGCAAAGGGCGAGCTGCAGAAGAATATGCAGACGGAGTTCAGTCCAAGCTTCGACAACCGCAACAGGAAGGTGCTCTATATGGAGTGCTTCGGCAGATTGATGGCTGGCGTGGCTCCCTGGCTGACTCTTCCTGATGATGTCACAGCCGAAGGCAAGCAGCGCAAGCAACTCCGTGAGTGGGCTTTGGCTTCATACAAGAATGCCGTAGATCCTCAGAGTCCTGACTATCTATGCTGGGGCATCGGCGGTCAGAACCTGGTAGATGCTGCCTATATCGCCGAGAGCTTCCTCCGGGCTTACGATACACTCTGGATGCCTTTGGATGAGGTAACCAAGAAGCGATACATGAAGGAGTTTGCCAAGCTCCGCCGCATCGATCCTCCTTATACCAACTGGCTCCTCTTCTCTTCTACCATCGAGAGCTTCATGGCAAAGGCGGGTGGCGATTTCGATGAATATCGCGTGAATTCAGCTTGCCGCAAGGTAGAGGAGTGGTATGTAGGCGATGGCTGGTATGCCGATGGTCCTTCGTTCGCATTCGATTACTACAGCAGCTATGTGTTCCATCCGATGTATCTGGAAACACTCCAGGCGATGGTGGATGCCAAGGTGAATTCCCGCCTCGACTATCAGAAGTACTACGACCGGGAGTTGAAGCGCTGCCAGAAGTACAGCATCATCCTCGAGAGATTCATCTCTCCGGAAGGAACCTTCCCGGCTTTCGGCAGAAGCATTCCTTACCGTATGGCAACCATGCAGCCGCTTGCCTTGATGGCATGGTATCAGAAGTTGCCAAAGGATTTGAGCAACGGACAGGTGCGTGCAGCCCTGACCAAGGTGCTCCATCGCATGTTCGACCAGGAGAATAACTTCAATGAGAAGGGTTATCTCTCTATCGGTTTCTGCGGAAACAGCCAGAAAAACGTAGCCGACTGGTACACCAACAACGGTTCGCTCTATATGACCACCCTTGCCTTCATGCCTCTCGGCCTGCCTGCCGATCATCCATTCTGGACCGATGCAGCACAGCCTTGGACCCAGGTGAAGGCATGGAACAATCAGCAGTTCCCTAAGGATCATCACTGGAACGACGAGATTGTCACCAAGGACAAGTGGTAATTTTCAGTTTAGAGTTTACTATTAAAAGTTAAGAGTTAATATAATGCGCAAGATATTGATGATGTTGGCAGCTGCAGCCCTGGCTTTGCCTTTGAGCGCAGCGCAGCCAGCCAAGAAGACCGCCAAGGTCAAGAAACAGAACAGGAAGGAGGTGAAGGCTTCCAGAAAGTGGGACCACGAGCAGGTGGCAGCACTCATCACGAAGGTAAACAATTACTGGCAGGCCAACAACAAGCCTGAGGTGCGTGCCTTCTGGGACAATGCCGCTTATCATACCGGCAACATGGAGGTATATAAGATGTTGAAGGACCAGAAGATGCTCGATTACACCATCCGTTGGGCAGAGCATAACGACTGGACCGGTGCCACAGAGGCTAATCCTGCCAAGTGGAAGTACAAGCCATACGGCGAGGGTAAGGATCACGTACTCTTCGGCGACTGGCAGATCTGCTTCCAGACCTACATCGACCTCTACAACATCGAGGCTGCCAAGGGCAATGCCGCAGCTTCAGAATTTATGGTGAAGCGTGCCAAGGAGGTGATGCACTACGAGGCTTACTCTGAGCCAACAGACTACTGGTGGTGGAGTGATGCCCTCTACATGGTGATGCCTGTGATGACCAAGATGTACAAGCTTACCGGCGATGTGAAGTATCTCGACAAGCTCTACGATAACCTCCTCACCACCGATGAGATTATGCTCGATAAGGAGACCAACCTCTACTTCCGTGATGGAAAGTACATCTATCCGAAGCACAAGAGTGCCAACGGCAAGAAGGATTTCTGGGCTCGCGGCGATGGCTGGGTTCTTGCCGGTCTGGCAAAGGTGCTCCAGGATATGCCAAAGGACTACCAGCACTATCAGTTCTTCGTAGATAAGTTCCAGAAACTGGCCAAGGCTGTGGCTGAAATCCAGCAGCCGGAGGGTTACTGGACCCGCTCGATGATGGATCCTGAGCATGCGCCGGGACCTGAGACCAGCGGTACCGCCTTCTTCACCTATGGAATGCTCTGGGGAGTAAACAATGGTTATCTCAACAAGAAAGAATATAAGAAGGTGATAGACAGAGCCTGGACTTACCTCACGGAAACAGCCGTTCAGGAAGACGGCAAGGTGGGCTATGTTCAGCCTATCGGCGAAAGAGCCATCCCGGGACAGACCGTAGATGCCAATTCCCAGGCAAACTTCGGTGTGGGAGCGATGCTTCTCGCCGCTTGTGAATATGATAAATATCTAAACACAAAACTTTAATAGTAATGAATAAAAGACTGTTCGTAACATTGAGTATGGCAGGATTGGCAATGGTGGCCTTTGGTGCAAGAAAACCGAAGGCTGCCATTAAGTCGTCTGTAAAGACGGTAGCCATCCAGCAGCCAACTTTCACAGAGTGGCACGACCTCCAAGTGAATGAAATCAATCGTTTGCCTCTGCACACAATGCACTTCGCTTACGATCCTAACGACTTCGCTGGAACAGGTGCTGAGTATCTTGACAAGAAGAAGAGTATGAACTACCTGTCGCTCGAGGGCACATGGAAGTTCAACTGGGTAGCCAATGCAGATGAGCGCCCTACAGATTTCTACAAGACTGACCTTGATGACTCTAAATGGAACAACATCCAGATGCCAGGCAACTGGGAGATGTTGGGCTATGGTCAGCCGGAGTACGTAAATAATGGCTTCGCTTGGCGTGGCCACTTCGACCAGCAGCCACCAGCTGTTCCTACTAAGGACAACCACGTAGGTTCCTATCGTCGTGAAATCAATATCCCATCCAACTGGGATGGCAAGCGCGTCATCGCTCACTTCGGTAGTGTAACATCCAACATCTATCTCTATGTTAACGGAAAGTTTGCCGGTTATGCAGAGGATAGCAAGGTTGCCGCTGAGTTTGATATCACTCCATTCCTGAAGAAGGGCAAGAACCTCATCGCCTTCCAGACATTCCGCTGGTGTGACGGTTCATGGTGTGAGGATCAGGACTTCTGGCGTCTGAGCGGTCCGGCTCGTGAGAACTATCTCTATGCCCGCTCTAAGGATCATCGTCTGCTTGATGTCCGTGTAGAGACAGATTTGAAGAACAACTATAAGGATGGTTACCTCAACATCACAGCCAAGGTGCAGGGTAATACCCTGGCATACTTCGGTCTTTACGACCCGGATGGCAAGGAGGTAATCGTTACAGGTACCGATAATGTAAAGAATGGTGTGGCTAAGTATCAGCTCCGTGTGAAGAATGTTCGCAAGTGGAGTGCTGAGACTCCTAACCTCTATACCCTCGTTGTATCTCCTATCCAGAATGGCGGTATGTATCTGCCATACGAGATTGTACAGGTAAAGGTAGGTTTCCGCAAGGTGGAGATCAAGAACAAGCAGTTCCTGGTCAATGGCCAGCCTGTTCTCCTGAAGGGTGCCAACCGTCATGAGATTGATCCGGACGAGGGCTACAACTTAAGTGAGCAGCGTATGATTCAGGACATCATGATGATGAAGCGCATGAACATCAATGCCGTTCGTACCTGCCACTATCCAGACGATCCTCGCTGGTATGATCTCTGCGACAAGTACGGATTGTATGTTGTGGCTGAGGCTAACCAGGAGAGCCATGGTTTCCAGTATGGCGACGATGCGGCTGCCAAGAAGCCTGAGTTTGCCAAGCAGATCATGGAGCGCAACCAGCACAATGTGTCTATGTTCTTCAATCATCCTTCTATCGTAACATGGAGCTTGGGTAACGAGACCGTGATGGGCGACAACTTCCTCAAGGCTTACAAGTGGATCAAGGAGCAGGATAAGACCCGCCCTGTTCAGTACGAGCAGGCTCGCCGTGGCGAGGGTACAGATATCTTCTGCCCAATGTACTATCCTGTAGCTGCTTCTGAGAAGTATGCCAAGGATCCAAACAGTCCGATGCCACTCATCCAGTGTGAGTACAACCACACCATGGGTAACTCTGGCGGTAACCTGAGCGATTACTGGGATCTGATCCGCAAGTATCCTATCCTCCAGGGTGGTTTCGACTGGGACTTCGTAGATCAGGCATTGCATCGCAATATTGTGAAGCCTATGAGCATCCTGCCTTACAAGATGAACAATGAGGAGCTTCGCAAGATAGAATATTGCTACGGTGGTGATTACAACAAGTATGATCCTAGCGACAATAACTTCAACTGTAATGGTATCATCGGTCCAGACCGTCAGATGAACCCTCATGCTTACGAGGTGGCTTATCAGTACCAGAACATCTGGGCTAAGATGGTGAATGCCGAGACAGGCGAGGTAAGCGTACACAATGAGAACTTCTTCCGCGACCTGAGCAACTATGCCCTGGCATGGAGCCTCGAAGAGGATGGCGTAGAGACTCAGAATGGTACCATCGCTGACCTCGATGTTCCTGCACAGCAGACCAAGAACTTCACCATCCCTTACGACAAGAGCAAGATCAAGGGCAAGGAGGTATTCCTCAACATCGACTTCCGTCTGAAGGAGGCTGAACCATTGCTCACAGCTGGTCAGGTGATGGCTTATGCCCAGCTGCCGGTAGTTACCAAGCAGGCTTGCTGTGGCGACTGCAGCAAGATGCTGGCTCAGGGACATGGCAAGAAGAAGATGAAGCTGGCTGCCAAGAAGAACAATGTGGTAGCTGTTACCACACCTAACCTCACCTTCAAGATCGACCGTTCTACCGGTCTTATTTCTGAGTATGCTTACAATGGCAAGTCATTGCTCGGCGAGGGTGGTACCCTGAAGCCAAACTTCTGGCGTGCTCCTACCGACAACGATATGGGTGCAGGTCTTCAGAAGAAGTTCAAGGCTTGGAAGAACCCTCAGATGAACCTGAAGAACATCGAGGTGAAGAAGGATAAGAAGACCAACTCTGTAACGATCCTCACATCATTCGATATGCCGGAGGTTCAGGGTCAGATGGATATCACCTACGTAGTATTCGCCAATACAGGTGCCGTGAAGGTAACAGAAGACTTCAAGGCTACAGAGGGTGCTAAGGTAAGCGATATGTTCCGTTTCGGTATGTTGATGCAGATGCCATACACCATGGAGAAGAGCAACTACTATGGTCGTGGTCCTATCGAGAACTACTCAGACCGCAAGGACTGCATGCGCATCGGTGTTTACACAGATGATGCCGACAACCAGTACTTCCCATACATCCGTCCACAGGAGAGTGGTACCAAGAGCGATATCCGCTGGTGGAAGCAGACCGATGCTACCGGCTTGGGCTTGCAGGTGAAGAGCTGCACTCCATTCTATGCCAGCGCTATCCACTTCGATACCGAGGAGCTTGACGATGGCGACGACAAGGAGCAGCGTCACAGCTTCGACTTGAAGAAGTCTAAGTTCACCAACCTCTTCCTCGATTCAGCCCACATGGGTGTAGGCGGCGAGAACTCTTGGGGTGCTTGGCCTTTGGAGAAGTATCGTGTACATTATGGCAACAAGACCTTCACATTTACCCTTATTCCACAGGGTAAATAGTAGAAAAACAGCGATTTGAGCGAAAATCCAATATATTATATCAGAAAATCCACCTCATTTGGGGTGGATTTTTTGTATCTTTGCATCGGTATTCTGATACGTTATGCGTATTATCCATAGGATATATAAACAAACCTACAAAACAACAATAACAAGCAATATGAGAAAAGCTAAAATTTTCGCAGCAATGCTGATGGCGATGTCTTCGCTCGGAGCTTTCGCACAGCATCAGTTTATGGTTCAGGCCAACAAGCCTGGAGTAGAAATCCAGCCTACCATGTATGGTATCTTCTTCGAGGATATCAACTTCGGTGCCGATGGTGGTCTCTATGCAGAGATGGTGGAAAACCGCTCTTTCGAGTTTCCACAGCGCCTGATGGGATGGAATACATTCGGCAACGTAACCCTCAGCGACGTGAAGCCAGCCTTCGACCGCAACCCTCATTATGTAACTCTCGAGAGTGCCGGTGCGCGTGAGAAGCAGACCGGTTTGGAGAACCGCGGTTTCTTCGGTATGGGCTTGAAGAAGGATATGAAGTACGATTTCACCGTTTATGGCCGTCTTCATCTCATCGATGGCAAGCAGGGCAAGATTCGCGTAGAACTCGTCAATTCAAAGAATG
>JAIINY010000136.1:0-7761 GCA_022741625.1 Prevotella sp.
ACTCCTAATACTGCATACGGTATTTCTAAGTTGGTGGCAGAGAAGATTCATGAGAAGTGGCAGAATGGCGATGCTACTCATCGTCAACTCACTATTGTTCGTCCAGGTGTTGTATTCGGAAAGGGTGAGAATGGTAATTTCACCAGATTGTATTGGGCTATCCGTGGTCATAAGTTTGCGTATCCTGGCAGAAAGGATACCATCAAGGCTTGTATCTATGTAAAGGAATTGGTTCGCTTCATGCTGTATCGCTTGGAACATCATGAGCATGGTGTGGAGTTATATAACTGCTGCTTTGAGCCTGCTTATACTATTCAGCATATCGTGGAGGCTATGAAGAAGGTTACAGGCTTGACTCAGTTTGTACCTGATATTCCTAACTGGGTTATCATGCCTATGGCAAGAGCTGCCATGCTTCTTGGTTCACCAATGGGTATCTGTCCAGCGAGAGTGAAGAAGCTCCAGATTTCTACTAATATCTGTGGTGAGAAATTGAAGAACTGCGGCTATCAGTTTAAGTGGAGCTTTGAGGAAGCTCTTGCTGACTGGTTCGAGGATAATGAAAGACAAGGATTAAAATAATAATTTAAAATTTCAATATTATGATTCCATTTAATAAACCCTATTTCTCTGGAAGAGAATTGAAGTATTTGGAGGAAGTTTGTCATTCAACAACCATGAGTGGCAATGGTGATTTTACTAAGAAGTGCCATACCTTCTTTGAGCAGAAGTATGGCTTCAAGAAATGTCTTCTTGCAACATCTGGTACTGATGCCTTGGAGATGTGCGCTATGCTTTGCAACTTGAAGCCAGGCGATGAGGTGATTGTACCTTCTTATACATTTGTATCTACAGCATTGGCTTTCCTTCGTGAAGGTGCAAAGGTTGTATTTGCAGACAGTTCTGTAGAAAATCCTAATATGGAGGTTGAGCAGATTGAGCCATTGATCAATGAGAAGACCAAGGTGATTGCTGTGGTTCACTATGCAGGTGTTGCTTGTGACATGGATGCTATTATGGCTCTTGCAGAGAAGCATAATTTGCTGGTTGTTGAGGATGCGGCTCATTGTATTGATTCATTCTATAAAGGCCGTCCATTGGGTAGTATCGGTCATTTGGGTGCATTCTCTTTCCATGAGACCAAGAACATCAGTAGTGGTGAAGGTGGTATGTGCGTCATCAATGACGAGCGTTTTGTTCGTCGTGCCGAGATTATCTGGGAGAAGGGTACCAACCGTGCCGAGTTCTATCGTGGAATGGTCAACAAGTATGGTTGGGTAGATATGGGTTCTTCATTCTTGCCATCTGAGTTCAATGCTGCATATCTTTGGGCTCAGCTGGAGCAGCTTGATGATATTCAGGGTAAGCGCAAGCATATCTGGAACCGTTATTTCGAGGGCTTGAATGGTAAGATTGGCAATGAAGTGAAGTTGCCTTATATCCCTGAGTATGCTACCAACAATGCTCACATGTTCTATCTGCTCTGTCCAAGTTTGGAGTATCGTACTGCTTTGATGAAATTCTTGAAGGAGAATGATGTGCAGACCACATTCCATTACCTGCCATTGCATAGCAGCAAGTTCTATGAGAACAAGCATGATGGCCGAGAGCTGCCAAATTGTGATAGATATGGTGATACCTTGGTAAGATTGCCACTGTTCTATGAATTGTCTGATATGGAAATCGACAAGATCGTGAAGTTGATTATTGAATTCTGCAGTAAGTAAAAAATACTTAAAATGGATGAGAATACTAGACGAGCATTTCTTTCTGTAATAAATAAATGGCTAATGGGAGAAAAAAGATATGCTTTGGAAGCTAGAGCTCTAATAGGAGAAGAAGAACTGCCAAATGGTGAGTTACTATTTCGTTTTAAAACAAAAATAGATTCTTTGGATTTGGCAAACACTGTTGAGGAGAGTGAATCTTTCGAAACAAATTGTTTGTCACATTCAGGTAATCTCAATGTTAATTTAGAGCAATTAAGTATATGTCTCGATTCTTTGTCAGCTGAAGCTTATATAAAAATGGATAAGCAGAATAACTGATTTTGTTGTTCATTTGATTATCTCAAGAATTATATCAAACAGGTTAGGGGATTATCTGAAATTTTATAATATATAGAATTTTGGATGAAAAACCTACCTGTTTAAATACATTTTACCATGAAAGGAATAGTATTAGCTGGTGGTAGCGGTACTCGTTTGTATCCTATCACAAAAGGAATCAGCAAGCAGCTGATTCCTATCTTTGATAAACCGATGATTTATTATCCTATCTCGGTTTTGATGTTGGCAGGTATCCGTGAGATTCTGATTATCTCAACACCATTCGACTTGCCTGGTTTCAAGCGATTGCTTGGTGATGGTAGCCAACTGGGTGTGAAATTTGAATATGCTGAGCAGCCTTCACCAGATGGCTTGGCACAGGCTTTCATAATCGGTGAGAAGTTCATCGGTAATGATTCTGCTTGCCTTGTTTTGGGAGATAACATCTTCTATGGTGCTGGTTTGAACCAGATGTTGCATCAGGCTGTAGTAGATGCAGAGCAGAATAACAAAGCTACTGTATTTGGTTATCGAGTAAGCGATCCTGAGCGATATGGCGTTGCAGAGTTTGATGAGCAAGGCAATTGCCTGAGTATCGAAGAGAAGCCTGAGCATCCAAAGAGCAATTATGCTGTAGTGGGCTTATACTTCTATCCTAATAAGGTGGTGGAAGTAGCTAAGCATATCAAACCATCTGCTCGTGGTGAGTTGGAAATTACAACAGTAAACCAGGAGTTCCTGAAGGATAAGCAGCTGAAGGTACAGACCATGGCAAGAGGATTCGCCTGGCTTGATACCGGAACCCATGATTCCCTTTCTGAGGCATCTACCTTTATCGAAGTCTTGGAGAAGCGCCAGGGCTTGAAGGTGGCTTGTCTGGAAGGTATCGCATACCGTCAGGGTTGGATTACCGGAGAACAATTGAAAGAGAATGCTCAGCCAATGCTGAAGAATGACTATGGCAAGTATCTCCTTTCAATTCTTGAAGAGAAAAATCAAACATTAAAAAAGAATTTAGAATATTAAGAAGATGAAGAATATCATTATCACGGGCGGTGCTGGTTTCATTGGCTCACACGTAGTAAGACTTTTCGTGAACAAATATCCTGAGTATCATATCATCAACCTCGACAAGTTGACTTACGCAGGCAACCTGTCTAACCTCAAGGACATTGAGGACAAGCCTAACTATACTTTCGTTAAGGGCGATATCTGCGATTTCGACCTGATGCTGAAGCTGATGCAGGACTACAAGGTGGATGGTATCATCCATCTCGCTGCCGAGAGTCATGTAGATAGAAGTATCAAGGATCCTTTCACTTTCGCCCAGACCAACGTGATGGGTACCCTGTCTCTGCTCCAGGCGGCAAAGATTTACTGGGAGAGTCTGCCAGAGGGATATGAGGGCAAGCGTTTCTACCACATCTCTACCGATGAGGTTTATGGCGCATTGCAGATGACTCATCCTGAGGGCATTCCTGCTCCTTTCACCACCAAGGCATCCAGCGATAAGAACCACGAGGCTTACGGCGAGGAGTTCTTCGTAGAGACAACCAAGTACAATCCTCACTCTCCATACTCTGCATCCAAGGCAAGCTCAGACCACTTCGTTCGTGCTTTCCACGATACATACGGTATGCCAACCATCGTGACCAACTGCTCTAACAACTACGGTCCATACCAGTTCCCTGAGAAGTTGATTCCGCTGTTCATCAACAACATCCGTCATCGCAAGCCATTGCCAGTATATGGTAAGGGTGAGAATGTGCGCGACTGGTTGTATGTAGTAGATCATGCCCGTGCCATCGATATGATTTTCCACAAGGGCAAGATTGCCGAGACTTACAACATCGGCGGTTTCAACGAGTGGAAGAACATCGATATCATCAAGGTGGTCATCAAGACTGTTGATAAATTGCTCGGCAGAAAGGAAGGCGAGGATATGGATCTCATTACTTATGTAACAGACAGAAAGGGTCACGATATGCGTTACGCCATCGACTCTAGAAAGCTACAGAAGGAACTCGGCTGGGAGCCATCTCTCCAGTTTGAGGAGGGTATCGAGGAAACCGTAAAGTGGTATCTGGATAACCAGGAATGGATGGATCATGTTACTTCTGGGGAGTATCAGAAGTATTATGAGGAGATGTATTGTAAATAGACCCTCCTGTCCCTCCCTTTAGGGAGGGTCCTTACCCTATACTCAAGCCCTAAATCCCTACCATAGGGATTAGGGATGTAACCGCCCTCCGGTGCTCAGAACCGCTACGCTCTAAGGTTGGCGGACCAATCAAAGGTCTCGCCAGCTTGTGAGAGCTGGGACCGCCTTACTAAAGGTGGAGACCGCTTGTGTTGGTCTTACTACGGCTTGTTATAATGGAATTATGTAATACTGATTTTTTCCATCCGTCATTAAGGACGAGGCGTTTGGAGTGGTCATGACTGAAGCTATTGTGGTACTCCTGCTGTCACCTTTACTCTTCCTGGGTGTCGCTGAATGGCGAGACTGGCAGAAAGAGTGTGAAAGAACTCTTCATCGTGCCAAAAATGCTGGAGAAAATGGAAGAATGCTATAGGGAGATAAAAGTAAACAAATGAGGTCGTTCAAATCGAACGACCTCAGAATTCTGTATGTGTTCTTCTGTGTGACAGAACACAAATTCGCTAGCGAAAAACGTGGGATGCCGAAGCTGTGATGAATTAAAGGGATTCTAAGCAAGCCGTTGAAGTTCTTCTTCATCTTTTAGAGGTCCCTCCTCTACGCTTAGACTCCATTCAAGATATTAATCAGATTGACCTCCCGCAGGAGTGCACTCTGAACATCACTTATTTTAAGTCGCTACCCCCATAGTCCGACTATGGGTGCAAAGATACATAATTATTATGGAATATCCAATAAAAATTAAAGGAAAAACGATAAAGCAAGTTACAAAACTTAATTTATCCCATAAAAATCTAAAGACAATACCTGATAATGTATATCAGTATGCAAATCTAGAAAAGCTCGATTTAAGTTACAATAGGATAGAGGTGATTCCTCAAGAAATATTGAAACTCAAAAAACTTCGAACCTTAGATTTGGCTTTTAATAATTTAAAGGTATTACAAGGCGCCTTATTTAAACTGCCAAAGTTGAAGATTTTGAATCTGCATGGTAACCAAATTAAGCATTTACCTAAGCAAATACTTGATTCGAAGATTACTACACTCATTCTTAGTAAGAATAAAATAGAACATCTTGATGAAAGTTTGATAAGCGGTATCACAAAATTGGATATTGTAGATAATCCTGTGTCGTATGTTGATGAACTGGTAATTGAGGATGATAAAAAGGTTGTAATACCCTCTATGCAACTTCTAAAGAATGAAACTGAAAATAAAAAGATTATTATGCATAAAGATAAGAAGAAAATATTTATCAGCTATTCTCATGCTGATGAAATATTCCACAATAGATTGATGACCCATTTGAGTGTGCTGAAAAAGTATATAGGAGGTTTTGAAGAATGGTCTGACAAGAAAATTCATGCTGGACAACACTGGAAAGAAGAGATAAAAAAGGCATTGGATGATGCTAACATTGCAATACTTTTGGTATCTACAGACTTTCTTGCTTCTGATTTTATTAAAAACAATGAACTTCCACCGATTTTAAGGAAGGCTGAAGCTGAGAATACTAAGGTGTTGTGTTTATTGGTAGAACCGAGTTTCTTTTTAAAATCAGAATTGTCAGAATTCCAAGCAGTAAATAAGCCTGAGGAAACTTTGGCGGAAATGGAAAAACCTGCACAAGAAAGAGTATTTCTTAAATTGATGGATGAAATTCAGAGAATAATAGAGGTCGAATAGTTAGGTCTTGACATTAAAACTATATGATAATGGGAGCGCATAAAAAATATGATTTAGAAAGCATTAAGCAAGAAAGATGGTTCTATATTATCCATAGAAATCAATGCACTTTATGTGGAAAAGAATTTAGCAATGGAGAGGAAACTTTTATTGGGCATTTAGATGATGGTGCATTAGCTCATACTTGTAAAGGCTGTAGTTCGAAAATGAAAGACGCAAGGTTGTATTCAATCAGTGGGAATAATCACCGCACGATTCCAAGACCTTCTGCAAAGTTATGGAGATATATGGATTTAGCAAAGTTTCTTTCTTTGTTGGATGAAAGTTCTTTATATTTCACTCGTATAGATCATTTTAATGACCCTTATGAAGGTGCCTTGGGAGTTGCTAGCAATGAAGATGCTTGGATTAAAATGGAAATGCAGCGAAGAGCACCATTCGTTAATTTGAAAGAATTAGACGATGGGAGCAATGACGAAGATAAAGCCAAATATGAATTTGATAGATATAGAAGAACAATTAGAAAGTGGCGCTTAAATAACTACATAAGTTGTTGGCATCAGTCAGATGTCGAGTCTGAAGCTATGTGGCAATTGTATTCTAGGGATACTAAACAAGGAATTGCTATTCAGACTACGTTTGAGCGTCTTTATCAGGCACTACCGGTTACAGCAAATTGCGAATTCGGTATGGTAAATTATATTGATTATAGCGAATATAATAATGGAACATCAGGGAAATACTTTCATATGTTTGATGCTCCTTGGTATAAAAGATTATCTTTTGCTCACGAGAAAGAATTTAGAGTGATTTCGGAATCTCCCGATTTCAATATGTTGACGGATGCACATGACTTGCTTATACCTGTGGATTTGAACCTGCTAATTGATAATATTTACTTTTCGCCAAAGGCAGACAAATGGTTTGTAAAATTAGTCTCGAATATCATTAAGAAAAAATATGGCCTATATTGTCCAATGCTTCAGTCTAATTTAAACAGAGCATCCTTTTATTAGCAGCAAGTAAAATAGGCTTGAGCATGCTAAGGTTCTGAATTTGGAGGATACTGATGAAAGGTTATTACAGATTCTATAAAATAAAGCATAGCTCAATCAATGAGCTATGCTGATGAGTTTACTTCCTAAGGCTGTTTCTATACGAGCAATGGTTTGAGTAGTGAAGTTATGTCTGCCTGTTAGCCATTTAGAGATTTCTGAGTCTCGCTTGTTGAGTAAGCGAGCGAAATCCTTTTGGGTGAGTCCCTTGGCTTTCAGAATCTCACTAATGCGCTCGGCAATACCGAAAGACAAATCAAACTCAGCCTTTTGCTCGGCAGGTATAGCAGCGAGGCAATCACGGAATAATTTGTTCTGTATCATAATGCTTAAATTTCAAATGCGCTTATAATTCGTTGTCTAGGATTTCCATCATTTCTGCAGCTGTAATCACCTGCGGTTCTTTTGGAAAGTGTTTGAGATTTCCTGTTACTAAGAAGGAATCTTCCTTGGTCAGGCAGACTTCGTAGAAGACTCGGTCGTCCTCATCTGGCATTTCTCCATCATAAGGGAAACGAGAAGAATTAATTCCGTTTTGTTTTACAAGTTCTATAACTGTGCAGATTTGGTCGTCTGACAACTTGAATTTTGCGCGATGAAGCACTTCATCGTATTCTTTTATAATGTCATCATTATATAAAGGTATAATACGATGAAGGAACAAACTTTCAAGAACTCTTGCTGTTGAAGCATTTGAGTTGTGGGTGATAAGGGCTGATACAAATATGTTTGTATCAATGACTGCATATACCATTGCGTACTTTTCTTAATCGTCTGACTTCTCTGATTTCTTCATTGATTTCATCAAG
>JAIINY010000137.1:0-7760 GCA_022741625.1 Prevotella sp.
GCATCATGAACAGGAGCCAGGAACGTGACACGCTTATCGAGTGCAGCCACAGCTATAGAGAGGAATCCTCCCTGCGAAGAACCCGTCACGCCGATGGTCTTTCCATCCCATTCAGGAAGCGCTGCGATGAAATCCACTCCACGCACAGCTCCGGTGATGACTCTCTTATACGAGTTACGGTCTGGATTTTCGAGATTGGCATCCCAATAGCCGTTCAGTTCACCATTCAGAAGATCATCATACACCTTCTGTTCCATCGTAACAGGTATGCCATGAATACCGATTTCCAATACGATACACTTGGATGGCGCGGTATAGGTATCGCCTGCATAAGGACGCACACCCGCACCCGGAACACGGAGCAAGGCTGGATATTTACCTTCCTTTACAGGAACACTCAGAATGCCATACATCTTAGAGCCCCATCGGTTGTTATTGTAACTGATCTCATATACATTTTTATCTTGAGTGCAGCGCTCTGGAAGCAACACCTTGGTGACATTCAGGTCTGTCTGGCGAGCCTCATCCAACGCTTTCTTCCAAAATGCATCAAAATCCTTCGGTTCCTGTGCATAAGGCTGAATCTTTTCTGGAGAGAAGCCTGCGGTGCAGAGTCCTTCGTAATCCTTTCCATCCACATGAGCAATGACCTTGAATCGGTAGAAGCCCGGCTTATTCAAGCTTCCGCTCCATTTCATCACACCATCCTTGAGGGTGATACTTTTCTTCACAGCCGGAAACATGGCAGGACCAGCCTCATAATTTACCTTCACATTGTTCAAAAGAGTACCACTCTTCCTGACATTTACCGTAAAGTTGGCCTTCTCACCCACCTTGTAGTTCCAGTCCTGGTGATCAGGAGTCACACTCACTACGATGTTGTAGCCTTTGATTTGCGCGCTCAGCCCGAGAGAGCCGAGCGCACTCATCAGAACACTTATAATTATTAACCTATAAACCTTCTGCATTTCGTTCTAATTGTTTTTATCGTTTATTTATGTTAGTTATTGCTTATCATAACTGTTATCGTTCACCCAAAATCCTCTCAATAGGATTATTAAGTTTTACGGTTGCAAAGTTAGCACTATTTTCTGAATAACCCTTGTACTTTTTTGCTTAATAAACGTACTATCACGGCAAAACGAAAAAAAATCAATATTTAACATAAGGCAATAAGTATATGACATCGCGAATTCAACAACAAGTAAAACAAATACCGAGTCTCTCAAAAAAGAGGCTCGGTACATCATCATTTATTTCGCATGAAAGGCAATCAGACCTTCCATCGGAGCACGCATGATCTTGACAATATGAAGATGATGCTCATCCTCCATCACATTTCTCAGCGGAGCTTCAAAATAATGAGCGATGCTTCCCACGAACCCTATCATCGGAATCCCCTCTCCCAAAGAAGAATCCCAGGCTTTCACGCCAGGTTCCAACTGCGAGATATCCTCCTGACTGGCTTTTACATACTGGATATAAGGTATGAGATTGTTCTCGTAAAAAGCATGGAAGTTACTCAATACCACCCGATACAGTGCCATCGCCTCATTCAGTTTATCACTGCCGTTCTCATATTTCTCTCCCTCTGCTATCTGCTCAGAAATAAAAGGACAGATGGAAGCCAGAAAACGGTTAGCCAACGGTTCACGATACACCTTGTTGATGATACCGGGATAATCCAGTCCCGACCACTTCAGAAACCTCTTTTTGATAGCCGAAGGCAGACTGCCCTTGAAGATACCATTCAGGAAAAGCTTGCCCAAGACGGCACCGCTACCTTCGTCACCCAGAATATACCCCAGAGGCGGCGTATTCATCACAATCTTCGTGCCATCATAGAGGCAACTGTTGGCTCCCGTGCCCAGGATGCAGGCGATGCCAGGCTTGTTGCCGAAAAGCGCTCTTGCCGCTCCTATCATATCCCCCTCAGCCTCTACCTTGGCTCCAGGAAAAGCCTGCTGCAAGAGAGAGTTCATCCGGGGCTTCATCGCCTCGGTTACACCGCTGCCATAGAAATATACTTCCTGTGGTGATTCCGGCAAGATGAGTTCCGACTTCAGTATCTGAAGCACTTCGGCATCCTGCATGTGAATAGGATTGATGCCCTGCGTCTTGCAAGTCATCACTACTTGACCTTGCCCGTCTATCAACGACCAGTCGGTCTTGGTACTGCCACTGTCTGCTATGAGTATGTTCATTGTCGTATTTTTTAAATGCACTGCAAATGTAATGATTTTCGGTGAAATATCGCAAAGAAAAGGAAAAAAAGATACTTCATCAAGCTGATAATCTTAAAAAACGCACATTATTCTTGGGTTTTTCGTGAATTATTAATAACTTTGCACACAAATAGACAAATAATTAAGGAAGAAATAACAATAAAATAATATAATTATGGCAACATTCATTGCAGGACCATGCGTCATCGAGTCGATGGAACTACTGGATACAGTAGCTCAGGAACTCGTTCGTATCAACCAGGACTTAGGAACCGACATCATATTCAAGGCATCCTTCGATAAGGCCAACCGTACCAGCATCCACTCTTTCCGTGGTCCTGGTCTGGAGAAAGGTCTGCAGATGCTCAGCGACATCAAGTCGAAATACGGACTTCACATCACCACCGATATCCACGAGAGCTATCAGGCTGAAGCTGCGGGCAAGGTATGCGATATCCTCCAGATACCAGCCTTCCTCTGCCGCCAGACCGACCTGCTCGTATCGGCTGCCAAGACCGGCAAGATTGTCAACATCAAGAAGGCTCAGTTCCTCAGCGGAAGAGATATGAAGTATCCTGTTGAGAAGGCTTTGGATAGCGGTGCCAGCGAAGTATGGCTCACCGAGCGTGGCAACTGCTTCGGCTACAACAATCTCGTGGTAGATTTCCGCAATATTCCGGATATGAAGGAGATTGTACCTAATGTCATCATGGACTGCACCCACAGCGTACAGCGACCAAGCGCAGGCGATGGCAAGACCGTGGGCGACCGCAAGTTTGTGCCAGCCATGGCAAAGGCTGCCAAGGCATTCGGTGCCACAGGCTACTTCTTCGAGGTGCATCCCGACCCAGACCAGGGCAAGAGCGATGCTGCCAACATGCTGGAATTAGCCAAGTTAGAATCTCTCATCCAGGAACTCCTGTAAGAGAATCTAATCATAATGTTCAATGTTAAAAATTCAAAGTTCAAAGTAAATCATGGACGACAAGACAATAAGAAGTTATGGTGAACAGGCTCTGAGAGACGAGGCACAGGCCATCCTCGACCAGATCGCCTTATTGGACGATAATTTTGAGAAAGCCGTAGATATGATGTATCATTGCCAGGGCAAGATCATCGTTACGGGTGTGGGCAAGAGCGGACACGTGGGTGCCAAGATTGCAGCAACCCTCGCCTCTACAGGTACACCGGCTTTCTATATCAACCCGCTGGATGTATATCACGGCGACCTCGGTGTGATGACCGACAAGGACGTGGTGCTGGCACTGAGCAACAGTGGTCAGACCGACGAGCTGCTCCGCTTCATCCCGATGGTGCTCCACATGAACGTGCCTATCATCTCCATAACGGGCAATCCGAATTCACTGCTGGCAAAATACTCCAACCATCACATCACCGTCAAGGTGAAAAAGGAGGCTTGTCCGCTCAACCTTGCTCCTACCAGCAGTACCACTGCTGCCCTCGCCATGGGCGATGCTCTGGCAATAGCCCTGATGCAGGTGCGCCACTTCAAGCCTCGCGACTTTGCCCAGTTCCATCCGGGCGGCGAATTGGGCAAGCGTCTCCTCACCACCGCCGAAGACGTGATGCGCAGCGAAGACATGCCTATCATCCCTAAGGAGATGCACCTGGGCGAGGCCATCATCCACGTGAGCAAGGGTAAGCTCGGACTGGGAATCTCGCTCGATGAAGACCAGCGTGTCATCGGTCTGATTACAGATGGAGATATCCGCCGTGCCATGGAGAAGTGGCAGGCTGAATTCTTCAACAAGACCGTGAGCGACATCATGACCACCACTCCGAAGATGGTGACTCCGAAGACCAAGATTTCGGAGATTCAGCGCATTATGCACAAATACAAGGTACATACGGTACTCGTAGTAGATAAGGATAATCATTTGAAAGGCATCGTAGATCACTATGCATGCATGGTTTAAGATTTAGGCACGGATTACACGGATTACACGGATTTATAGATTACACGGTTATAGATAAGATGAGATATTATTTATTAATAGCGACTTTATGGCTGGCTAGTTCGCTGTGCAGCGCACAGACCAGCGATTCATTGATAGTCAACCAGCTTCGCGGGAAGGGTGTCAGCTTTTCCCATGACAACTCCGTCACGCTCCTGATGAGCGGACAGGAGAAATTCGATGATATGTTTCAGGCAATCCGTCAGGCTAAGCACAGCGTGCATCTGGAATACTTCAACTTCCGCAACGACAGCATTGCCTCCCTCCTCTTCGACCTCCTTGCCGAGAAGGTGAAGCAGGGTGTCAAAGTAAGAGCCCTCTACGATGGCTTCGGAAACTCATCCAACAACAAGCCGCTGCGAAAACGGCATCTCAAGGAAATCCGTGCCAACGGTATCGAAATCTTCGAATACAAGCCCCTGAAGTTCCCATGGGTGCATGCCGTTTTCAACCGCGACCACCGCAAAATCGTAGTCATCGACGGACAGATAGCCTATACCGGCGGCATGAACGTTGCCGACTATTATATAAAAGGTACGAAGGTGGTAGGCGAATGGCACGATATGCACTGTCGCATCGACGGCAGCGAGGTGAATACCCTGCAGAAGATCTTTCTCAAGATGTGGAACAAGGTAAGCGGACAGCATATCGATGGCGAGGAGTATTACCGCAAGGAGAAGGAAGACTACCTGGTAGAGAATCTCAAACCCGACACCACCACCACAGCCTACCACAAGACGGTGGGCATCATCAACCGTGAGCCGCATATCACGAAGGATATCATCCGTTATTTCTATATGAACGCCATCAACGACGCACAGGATAGCATCAAAATCATCAGTCCCTACTTCACCCTGAGCCACAAGCTCAAGAAGGCATTGAAGCAGGCAGTGAAAAGAGGCGTCAAGGTAGAAATCATGCTCTCTACCAGGAGCGATATCCCGCTCACTCCCGATTGCGGATTCTATAATGCCCACAAGCTGATGAAGGCTGGCTGCCATGTATGGATGTACACGCCGGGCTTCCATCATACCAAGATCATTATGGTAGATGGCAAGTTCTGTACCGTAGGAAGCGCCAACCTCAATGCCCGAAGCCTGCGATGGGATTACGAAGAGAATGCGGTGATCGTGGATTCGTGCACCACCCACCAGCTCGACCGTCTCTTCGACAGAGAGAAGAAAGACAGTTTCCTGCTCAACGAGCAGAACTGGCGAAAGTGGCGCACCGGATGGCAAAGATTCAAGGGATGGTTTGCGGCAAAGTTCCTCACCCCATTCCTGTAAACAGATAACAAATATATCAGCAATATGATGAACGAAGAAATGAAGAAAGCAATGGCAGGCAAGGCGATGCCCGAACTCGCTATTGTAGATAACAATACGCTGGCAGCCTTGGGTCTCAAGGGACTGCTGGAGAGTGCCGTTCCGATGGTAAAGATCAGCATTTTCGGTACATTCGGCGAATTTGAGTCGAATGCACCCGAACGCTTCATGCACTATTTCGTGTCGATGCAGATTCTTCTGGCTCATCGCAACTTCTTCATCGAAGAGGCGCATCGCTCCCATACCATCGTGCTCACCCCCTGCAACGACCTCAACTCGCAGCTGCAGGGATTCCACTGCATCTGTGTCAACGTACCGGAATCGAAGCTCATCCGACAGTTGATCCGTCTGCAACGTTCAGGACATCCCCACGGCGAATACATCCCGCCGATGGATACCTCTGAGTCCAAGGAGAAAGCCCTTTCAGACAGGGAAATCGAGGTACTCTCGCTGGTGGCACAAGGCAAAATCAACAAGGAGATAGCTGAAAAGCTCTTCATCAGTACCACCACCGTGATTACCCACCGCAAGAATATCCAGGAAAAACTGGGGATCAAGAGCGTTTCTTCGCTCACCATCTATGCCGTGATGCACGGTTATGTGGATATCAACAAGATTTAACGCTTAGGGGCATCCCCAAAAATGATGATGCCTCCTACTCACATACCTATATATAATGATAGTGCCTTCCCCGCAAGCAGCAGGGAAGGCACTATCATTTTATAAAAAATAACATTTCGAAGGTCATTTTTCCTAAGCAAAACTAGAGTTTCACCGTGGAAATATCAACCAGATCGTTAACTATAGCATAAATCGTCAGGCCCGCAGGAGAATGAATCTGGAGCTTACGGGCGATGTTTCGGCGATGGGTAATCACCGTGTTCACGGAGATAAAGAGATGGTCGGCTATCTCCTTGTTCGACATACCCTGAACCAACGCAATGATAACATCTTTCTCTCGGTCGCTCAACTGCTCATCGCTGTTCGGAGTCTGATTGATCATGCTCGAAATCTTGGCACTCACATCATTCTGCTTCAGTTTCCGCTCGGCATTTCTCACGGCAGGAATAAAGATTTCTTCCTCCACCTCAGAGTGATGCGTAAGCCACTCCTCGTTGTTGTAGATATCATAGAGAGTGGCACTGAGCTGGTTGTTGTGCAGTCCATCCGAAGGCAGATACTTGATGATGATGCTCTTCAGCTCTTTCAGTTTCATATCCACCTGCATATGATGCTTCGAGAAGGTTTCGATATCAAAGCTAGTATTGGCATTACCATCTATAAGTGCCTGAACATAAGGAAAAACCATCTTTTCTTCATACTTCATATGATTGGTGATGCTGTGGGCATAATCATCATAGAGTTTCAGAATCAGTCGTGCCAGATTATCCGTTTCATCCAGAGCATCCACCAGCTCCTTACGGATAAAAGGTAACTGGAAATCTATGTAGTAGGCATGCGATGCCTTGAGATAATGCAACAAGGTCGGCAACGACAAGCGGTCGGCATTGTCGTACTCCTTGTAACCATTTATCGTAAAGTTCACCACGGCAAGGAAGGTGTAGGTATCTACGTTCTGTTCGTCGCAGACTTCCCTTACCGTCTTGTCGCCGAATCCCAGGTTGATGCCGAAGCTACCCAGGCTCTGCAAGATATTGTAATTGTCTCTAATGATGCTGATCATCTTGTCGTCAGCCTCATACATCTTCTGATTTTTCATCTTGTTCTATCCTTAAATGCAAACATCCTTGTATCAAGAACATTCATCATGTTTTTATTTTGGTTGCAAATATACAAAAAAGTTTCGAAACTCGCAATACCTAGAAATGGGGATGCCGAAATTTACCGAAATTTAGGTATTGCAAGATTTTTTAAAACTCCGTACCTTTGCACCCGAAATCGAGAAAGAGTGCGGTGATGATTGCCACTCCCGAGCGGCAGAGCTGCGTAATTCCTTATCAAGCTACAGGGCTTTAAGGAGATACTAGGTCTCTAAAGTGTCGAGAAAGCAAGCAGATATCCGCGCTCTTTTCCTTATATAAAATTATACGATAACAATAATTTCAAAATATTAAAGATGAACAGTTTAAGAATTGGATTGATGTCCGCTGCCCTCGTTGCCGGCTTGGCAACGACAAGTGCACAAACTGTGGCTGCCGACAGCGTGATGCAGCACGTGAATGGCAAGCGCCTCAGCGTGGGTGGTTATGGCGAGGTTGCCATGAGCCGCAACT
>JAIINY010000138.1:0-7709 GCA_022741625.1 Prevotella sp.
AATTATGGCACATCCTAAAAGAAGACAGTCAAAGACACGTACACTTAAGAGAAGAACTCATGATAAGGCAGTAGCTCCTACATTGGCAGTTTGCCCTAACTGTGGTGCATATTATGTTTACCACACTGTTTGCCCAACTTGCGGATACTATAGAGGCAAGGTAGCTATCGTTAAGGAAGCAGCTGAATAATGGGTAAGATTAATGCTGTAATTACAGGTGTAGGTGGATACGTGCCTGACTACATCCTCAACAACGAGGAGTTGTCTCGCATGGTTGATACTACAGACGAGTGGATTACCACCCGTGTGGGTATCAAAGAGCGCCACATCCTTACAGAGGAAGGTCTCGGAACCAGCTACTTGGCGCGTAAAGCTGCTAAGCAGTTGATTCAGAAGACTGGCGTGGATCCAGACACAATCGATGCCTTGATTGTGACAACCACAACACCTGACTACAAGTTCCCTTCTACAGCATCTATCGTCCTCGGTAAGCTCGGATTGAAGAATGCTTTCGCATTCGACTTCTCTGCAGCTTGCTGTGGATTCCTCTACACTCTCGATGTTGCGGCAAGCATGATCCAGAGTGGAAGATACAAGAAGATTATCGTCATCGGTGCAGACAAGATGTCTTCACTGGTTGACTATACCGACCGTGCTACCTGTGTGCTCTTCGGCGACGGTGCCGGCGCAGTTCTTGTAGAGGCTACAGAAGAGGAGAATGTAGGTGTTCAGAACTCATACCTTCGTACCGATGGACAAGGCTTGCCTTTCCTCCACATGAAGGCTGGTGGTTCTGTTTGCCCTCCTTCACATTTCACCGTAGATCATCGTCTGCATTATCTTTATCAGGAAGGTCGTACCGTATTCCGTTACGCAGTAACCGATATGAGCAACGACGTGATGAAGATCCTGGAGATGAACAATCTGAAGGCTGATGATGTGAACTGGGTGATTCCTCACGAGGCGAACCTCCGAATCATCGAGGCAGTGACCAAGCGTGCAGGAATTCCACTTGACAAGGTGGTAGTAAACATCGAGCGTTACGGAAATACCAGTGCTGCTACAATTCCATTGGCACTCTGGGATGCTGAAAGCCAGTTGAAGAAGGGTGACAACATCATCTTCACAGCCTTCGGTGCAGGTTTCGTACATGGTGCCTCTTTCTATAAGTGGGCATACGATGGTGCTGCTTGCGGCAAGTAAGACATATCAAAAATAGGATAGAATAATTATCTATATAAGGAAACGCATCTTTCTTACTTCATCTATGATATAATGAATAAGCAAGGATGCGTTTCTTTAGCTTAAAATCAATTTTTATCGTATGCATAAAGCAGGTTTTGTAAATATCGTGGGTAACCCTAATGTGGGTAAGAGTACGCTGATGAATCAACTGGTGGGCGAGCGTATCAGCATCGCTACCTTCAAGGCGCAGACCACTCGTCATCGTATCATGGGTATCGTGAATACCGATGATATGCAAATCGTGTTTTCGGATACCCCTGGCGTCTTGAAGCCAAACTACAAGATGCAGGAGATGATGCTTGCCTTCTCGGAGAGTGCATTGGCTGATGCCGATGTGCTGCTTTATGTTACTGATGTGATAGAGAATCCTGAGAAGAACATCGAATTCCTGGAGAAGGTGAAGAAGATGAAGGTTCCGGTGCTCCTGCTCATCAACAAGATTGACCAGAGCGATCCGAAGAAGTTGGGAGATATCGTGGAAAAATGGCACTCTCTGTTGCCGAATGCCGAGATTCTTCCTATTTCTGCGAAAAACAAGTTTGGCGTGGATATGCTCCTGAAGCGTATCAAGGAGCTGCTGCCTGAGTCGCCTGCGTTCTTTGACAAGGACCAGTTGACCGACAAGCCAGCCCGTTTCTTCGTATCGGAGATTATCCGTGAGAAGATTCTCCTCTACTACGACAAGGAGATTCCTTACGCTGTAGAGGTGAGAGTGGAGCGGTTCAAGGAAGATGATACCCGCATCCACATCAATGCCGTGATCTACGTAGAGCGTGACTCTCAGAAGGGAATCATCATCGGCCATCAGGGCGTGGCTCTGAAGAAGGTGAACACCGAGAGTAGAAAGGCATTGGAAAAGTTCTTCGGCAAGAAGATATTCCTGGAAACCTTCGTAAAGGTTGATAAGGATTGGCGCAGTTCTCAGCGAGAACTCGATGCCTTCGGATATAATCCGGAATAACAACTTTCTCCTCCCTGAATGTAATCGAGGGAGTGACTCTCGCCACAGGGGCGAGGGCCGGAGCAAGGTCAGCTTCGGCAAATTATTAACTTGGATGCAGAGACCACATCCATGATACCTCCTGAAAGGAAGGAGGCGAATGACTATTTATGGCAAATTTAGTAGCAATCGTAGGTCGCCCTAACGTGGGTAAATCTACTTTATTCAATCGTTTGACTCAATCTCGTCGCGCTATCGTTAGTGATACGGCTGGTACTACCCGCGACCGTCAGTATGGTAAGTGCAGCTGGAACGGAAGAGAATTCTCTGTGGTGGATACCGGTGGTTGGGTCGTTAAATCAGATGACATTTTCGAGGATGCTATCCGCAAGCAGGTGTTGGTAGCTACAGAAGAGGCCGACCTGGTGCTCTTCCTGGTAGATGTAAACACCGGTTTGACCGACTGGGATGAGGATGTTGCTCTCATCTTGCGTCGTGCCAAGCTGCCTGTAATCCTTGTAGCCAACAAGGTGGATAACAGTGCTGAGTATTATGAGGCTGCCGAGTTCTACAAGCTGGGCTTGGGTGATCCTCAGTGTATCAGTGCTGCAACAGGTGGTGGTACGGGTGACTTGCTCGACATCATATTGGACAAGCTTCAGGATAATCCTGAGGAAGCTATCGAGGAGGATATTCCTCGTTTCGCTGTGGTAGGTCGTCCTAACGCAGGTAAGAGCAGTATCATCAATGCCTTCATCGGTGAGGATAGAAACATCGTTACCGAGATTGCCGGTACTACCCGTGACAGTATCTATACCCGTTACGATAAGTTCGGCTTCGACTTCTACCTGGTAGATACTGCCGGTATCCGCAGAAAGAACAAGGTGAGCGAGGACCTGGAATTCTATTCCGTGATGCGCTCCATCCGTGCCATCGAGAACAGTGATGTCTGCATCCTGATGCTGGATGCCACCCGTGGTATCGAGACACAGGATATGAACATCTTCCAGCTGATCCAGAAGAACAACAAAAGTCTGGTGGTGGTAGTAAACAAGTGGGATCTGGTAGAGGAGAAAAACCAGAAGGTGATTGATACCTTCGAGAATGCCATCCGCAACCGTATGGCTCCATTCGTGGATTTCCCTATCATCTTTGCTTCTGCATTGACCAAGCAGCGTATCTTCCGTGTGCTGGAGACAGCCAAGGAGGTTTACCAGAACCGTAAGGCTCATATCGGTACTTCCAAGCTCAATGAGGTGATGTTGCCTATCATCGAGGCTTATCCACCACAGAGCGTGAAGGGTAAGTATATCAAGATCAAGTACTGTACACAGTTGCCTAACACTACGATTCCATCGTTTGTGTTCTATGCCAACCTGCCACAGTATGTAAAGGAGAACTATCGCCGCTTCCTGGAGAACAAGATCCGTGAGAACTGGTCGTTGCATGGTTGTCCAATCAATGTCTTCATCCGTCAGAAGTAATTGAAGCGTAATGGATAGGACGCCCTGAAAGGGCAAAAGCATCTATAAAATGAAGAAACTTTTGTTTTTTATGATATTCAGCATGGGGTTGGGACTTTCTTCCTGCAAGGAGGAGAGGCCTGACCCTGGCTATTTGGCAGGTATCGCAGCCAAGGGATATTACGACCTGCTCCTGGAAGAAAAGTATGAGGAGTATGTGGCTGGTTTCAACCAACCTTACCGTATTCCGAAAGGATATCACGAACAGCTGGTGCTCAATGCGGAAATGTATGTGGAGCAGCAGCAGAAAGAGCATGCTGGCATGAAGAAGATTGATGTGCTGAATGCCAAGGCTGATACCGCCCGCCATGTGGCTGATGTCTTCCTGCAGGTGGCTTACGGAGACAGTACCAAGGAACAGATCGTGGTTCCGATGGTAGAGGTGAAAGGTGAATGGAAAATGAGATAAGTATCCGATTTCAATAAAAAAAGCTATCTGCTTGCTGGCAGATAGCTTTTTTTATTGAAATCGGATTTGAAACTTTCTGTTTCTCTGTTTTATTTCTTCTCTTTCATTTCCACCTCCTTCACCTTTCTGAAGAGGTCGGAAGCGAAGACGAGGTCGTTGAGCTGTTTGTTGGTAGAAGACATCACCTGGTCCTTGTTGCCCTGCCATTCCTTGTGACCCTTGCAGATGAAGCAGATGTTCTCACCGATACCCATCACAGAGTTCATATCGTGGGTATTGATGATGGTTGTCATATTGTAATCCTTGGTGATGCCCGAGAGGAGTTCGTCGATGACGAGCGAAGTCTTTGGATCGAGACCAGAGTTCGGCTCATCGCAGAAGAGGTATTTCGGATTCATCACGATGGCGCGGGCGATGGCAACACGTTTCTGCATACCACCCGAGATTTCGCCAGGGTATTTCTGCTGGGCATCAATCAGGTTGACACGGTCGAGACATTCCTGTGCTCTCTTCACACGTTCCCTGTAATTCATATTCGAGAACATATCGAGGGGGAACATCACGTTCTCCAGCACATTGAGCGAGTCGAAGAGGGCTGCGCTCTGGAAGATCATACCCATCTCGCGTCGCATCATCACCTTCTCCTTCTTGCTCATCTGTACGAAGTCGCGGCCGTCGTAGAGTACCTTTCCGCTGGTTGGTTCGAGGAGTCCGACAAGGTTCTTCATCAACACCGTCTTTCCCGAACCACTCTGTCCGATGATGAGGTTGGTCTTTCCCGTTTCAAATTTCACACTGATATTATCGAGTACGGTCTTGTCGCCGAATGCTTTTGTAAGATTTTGAACTTCTATCATAGCCAGAGTCTTTAAGAGAGTAATTGAGTAAGGAACACATCCGAGAAGAGGATGAGAACGCTGGAGCATACCACGGCATCGGTGGAAGCTTTACCTACCTCTACCGAACCACCTTCCACGGTGTATCCAAAGTAGGAGGAAACACTGGAGATGATGAATGCGAAGAAGAGACTCTTGATGATACTCATCCACACAAACCACTGGTTGAAGGAATGCTGGAGTCCCAGGGTAAGGTCATCCGGCGGGAGAATATGTCCGATGAATGCCGTACCGTATGCACCGATGATACCCATCAGAGATGAGAAGATGACGAGGAAAGGCATGATGGTGACCAGACCGAGGATCTTGGGCAGCACCAGATAGCATGCAGAGTTGATACCCATGATGTCGAGTGCGTCGATCTGCTGGGTTACTCGCATGGTACCCAGCTCGGAAGCGATGTTGGAACCCACCTTTCCGGCGAGGATGAGACACATGATACTGGAAGAGAACTCCAGCAGCATGATTTCTCGGGTGGTATAACCCGAAACCCATCGAGGCATCCATGGACTCTGGATGTTCAGTTTCATCTGGATACAGATAACTGCACCGATGAAGAATGAGATGAGGAGTACGATGCCGATAGAATCGACTCCCAGTTGAGACATTTCCTTGATATATTGCTTGAGGAACATGCGCATACGTTCTGGTCGCGAGAACGAGCGGCCCATCAATATCAAATATTTACCGAAGGTGGTAAGCCATTTTTCTATTATCATGTCAATATTCTATGAATTTTGCTGCAAAATTAAGCAAAATCCTCTAAAAAACTGCAATATTATGAATAGTTTTAGTTTTTTAAGGTGATATTTCCCCGTTTTTTATTATTTTTGCAGTCAAATTAGCTAATTATGGACGAAATAATGAATTCAGAGCAGCAGACTTCTGACGGCAGATTAGTACTGCGAACAGAAGGACTGGTAAAGCGCTATGGCAAGCGAACCGTTGCCAATGGCGTAACCATCAATGTAAAGCAAGGTGAGATTGTGGGTTTGCTCGGACCGAATGGTGCGGGTAAGACTACTTCATTCTATATGACCACCGGACTGGTGGTACCTAATGAGGGACATGTATATCTGGGTGATAAGGAAATTACCAAGTTTCCTGTGTATAAGCGTGCCCGTGCCGGAATCGGCTATCTGCCACAGGAAGCGAGCGTATTCCGCAAGATGAGTGTGGAAGACAATATCATGTCGGTGCTTGAGATGACCGGCAAGCCAAGAGCCTATCAGCTTGAGAAACTGGAGAGCCTGATCAAGGACTTCGACCTGCAGAAGGTGCGCAAGAACCTGGGCGACCAGCTTTCCGGCGGTGAGCGCCGAAGAGTGGAAATCGCACGTTGTCTTGCCAACGATCCTAAGTTCATCATGCTCGATGAGCCATTTGCCGGAGTCGATCCTATCCAGGTGGAGGAAATCCAGCATATCGTATGGAAACTGAAGTACCGCAACATCGGAATCCTCATCACCGACCACAATGTGGATGAGACACTTACCATCACCGACAGAGCCTATCTGCTCTTCGAAGGCCGCATCCTTTTCCAGGGAACTCCGGAGGAGCTGGCAGAAAACAAGACAGTGAAGGAGAAGTACCTTACAACCAGCTTTGTGCTTAGAAAGAAGGACTTCCAGCTGCTGGATGAGCAGAAAAAAGCAAGAGATAAGGAGTAATTAGGTTAAAAAAACAAATTTTTCTCTTATATATTAGGTATATCGGCTAAAAATGCGTAATTTTGCAAGCCGATTGTGTAAAAGGCTTATCCTGGAGCGTCAGGGAGAGCCTGAACCGATTGAACAAGATAATAATTAATAATAATAAAAATAAAAAATCAAGATGAAAGTTTCATTTGAAAATCCTGACAAGATTAATGGTCTTATGACTCTCGTTGTAGAGGAGGCAGACTATAAGAACGAAGTCGAGAAGACATTGAAAGATTACCGTAAGAAGGCTAACGTTCCAGGTTTCCGTCCTGGTCAGGCTCCTATGGGTATGATTAAGCGCCAGTTCGGTGCATCTGTAAAGATGGAGGCCATCAACAAGCTCGTTGGCCAGGAGATTTACAAGTATGTACAGGACAACAATATCCAGATGCTCGGCGAGCCTCTCCCATCAGAGAAGCAGGAGCCAGCTGACCTGGAGAAGGATACAACCTTCACATTCATGTTCGACATCGCTGTTGCACCTGAGTTCAAGGTTACTCTCAACGGTCGCGACAAGGTTGATTACTATAACATCAAGGTTGACGACAAGATCCTCGACCAGCAGGTAGAGATGTACGCTCAGCGTGCAGGTAGCTACGAGAAGGGCGAGAAGTATGAGGAGAACGACCTTTTGAAGGGTGATATCCGTGAGCTCGACGAGAATGGCAACACCAAGGAAGGTGGTATCACTGTTGAGGGTGCTATCCTGATGCCTAGCTACATCAAGGTAGAGGAGCAGAAGAATCTCTTCAATGACGCTAAGGTGGGTGATGTAATCACTTTCAACCCTAAGAAGGCTTACCCTGAGAACGATACTGAGGTTTCTTCTCTCTTGAAGATCGAGCGTGAGGCTGTTGCTGACTTGGAGTCTGATTTCAGCTTCCAGATCACAGAGATCCAGCGCTTCAAGAAGCACGAGGTTAACGAGGAGCTCTTCAAGCAGGTATTCGGTGAGGATACTGACGTGAAGGACGAGGCTGCTTTCCGTGCTAAGAT
>JAIINY010000139.1:0-7642 GCA_022741625.1 Prevotella sp.
AAATCTTCATTGTTTTATTATTCTTTTAAATGTTTATAATTAATATAAAATATTACCCTTAATATGTGGCTGCAAAGATACATATTTATTAAATAATGTGCAATACCTAAAAATAATGAAATTTGCAATAGTAATTTGTTATACTTCGTAGGGTTAGAAAATCGTGTAACTATTTGTAAATCAATACCCATTTTCAATAGAAACCGGCAAGTTCAAAATAGATTACAGTATACAAAACTTAAAAAGAGGTATTCCATACACCTTCAATTGCGGTCTTGCCAGTCTGCCGTAATGCCGAAGAGAATACTGTATATAAACACGAGACAGCGATATGCCATGTTCTTTAGGCATATCGCTGTCTTGTCCTAACGATATGATGTGTCCACGTTATCACATCACTAATCAAATTTTGATAATCACACCAAAATTAGCCACGAATCCGTCGAGAGGTGCATAAATATCACGGAAAACGGGATTTGTGACGCTGCCGGTATAGATGGTGTCAAATCTTGTCTGGCGGCGGTCGGTGAAGTTCTCAAAGTTTGCATACACTGAGAATTTCTCCCAAATTTTCTGTACCATAAGGCCCATTGTCACATATCCTTTGCCATACATTCCATCGGTGAGTCGCTGACGGCTGGTATAGTAAAGTTCGTAGCCTATACGCCATGAATCCTCAACCTCATACATAAGCACTGAATTGAGACGGTGTTTAGGCGTCAGCGTCTTATCGTAGGTGTGACCGTCCTCTCTTACACGGGCATGGTTGAATGTATACCCGAGAAACAGGCTGAAGTCTGAATACTTGACTTTCAGATTTGTCTCTGCGCCAAGGCTGCGCATGTTTCCGTTGATATTGAAGAACTGGTAAAGCCCGTTGTGCAGGGGTCTCAGTTCAAGCGGGTGTCTCAGATAAGTGAAGAAGAAGAGCTGGTTAGCTGTGAAAATGACTCTGCCGTTCGCGATGCTTGTGCGGTAATTCACATCGGCCTGAGCCCCATAGCTTCGCTCTATGCTATTGACATCTTTGTCCACAGGGAGAATGTTTGCGAATTGAAGACGTTCGCTTTCCTCAGAGAATATTGTGGGTGGCTTATAGCCGAATCCTCCACCAATACGGGTCGAGAATTTGTCTGACAGTTTGAAAAGTGCCGATATGCGTGGAAGGACTATAAATCCATAGTCTTTGACATAATCGCCACGGAGTCCGGCTTCAAGAATCACCCGGTCAGATACGTTTGTGGTGTTGTTCACAAATATGCCATAGGTGTCGAGTGAATAGTCTCGGTCAAGATTGTTTGTGATTCTCTTTTCGTTGAACCGTTCGGTCCATACATTACCACCGACAATCCATTCAGAGATTTCTCCCGAATTAACGTATGAGATTTCACTGAATGTTGACCACTGGTCTCCATTAAAATTATATGTAGGAATGGTGATGTCTCGTTTGTAGAGTGTCGCGCTGTTCTTTACGTTAAGGCTGCTCTGATCATCAAATCTGTGCTTGAATGAGATTCGCGAGGAATAACGCTGTGATTTGTTCCGCTCAAAATATGGATGTTCCTCTGAATATCCGTGGCGTATGTATTCCATATCGCCTCCAAGACGGTTCTCGACCATTGACTCCAGTCCTATATTAAGGTTGGTGCTCTCTGTAAAGTACAGGAAAAGAGAGGGATTTACAGTAAACCTATCAAATTGAGGTATGGCAGTGAATCCCACATGCGAGGGATC
The DNA here is from genome assembly GCA_022741625.1 of Prevotella sp. Lineage (GTDB taxonomy): Bacteria > Bacteroidota > Bacteroidia > Bacteroidales > Bacteroidaceae > Prevotella. The sequence continues at coordinate 1,735 of JAIINY010000139.1, forward strand.
ATAAGCCCAGTTCCGATTGTAGGATGCGAAGACTGTGGTGCCGACTTTGCCAAAACGCTGTCCGAAGAAAGTGTTGACATCCAGCCCTTTTGCGGTTGTCCCGTTAAGCTGTATCTGAAAATCACGCTTTTCTGTGGGGGTCTTGGTTACAAGATTGACAAGACCTGCGATGGCGCCACCGCCATAGAGGGTACTTGAGGATCCTTTTATAATCTCGACCTGTCTCAGGTCAAGGGGCGGAGTCTGTAACATTCCGAGACCGGCAGCAGCTCCGGAAAAAACGGGAAAACCGTCACGGAGAATTTGGGTGTATTTACCGTCAAGACCCTGTATTTTTATCATGGCGTTGCCGGAGATGGCCGAAGTCTGCTGTGTCTGTATGCCAGTGCTTTCGCTGAGCAGCATTCTTATATCACCGGGCTTCATGACATTTTTCTCTTCAAGTTCCTCTGAACCGATAAATTCCACACGCGTCGGAATATCCCTGAAAGTGCGGGTGCCTCGGGTTGCAGAGATAACAACCTTTTCCAGCTCGTTGTCTTCGCCCTCTTCAAGTGTAATTGTTACATAGGGTTCGCCATCAGACAAAGGAAACACATAACTCTTTTCCTCTGTCTCATATCCAAGATAGCTGAACCTGATGGTTTGTGGACCATCGGGGATACCTGTGATTTCCACGAAACCGTCCTTGTCGGCTACATTTCCCAGTTGTGTCCCCTCCACAGTTGCGGACGCTCCTATTAGCGGTTCGCCGCTGTCTCCGTCTATGATTTTTGCCTTAAATGTGTTAAGCGCGGCTGCTGTCTGTGACAGAGATATTATCCATAAGAATATTAGTATTATAAAATGTTTCATTAAATTGTGTCCTTAATTATTGATGATGATTGAATAATGTTAAAGAACTCAGAGAAGAGCTGCTGAGCATACGCCCAGTTCTCACGGTTCATGCAATACTTCACTTTAGGCGTTTCAATCTCACCCTGTATTAATCCTGCATCCTTCAATGCTGACAAATGCTGACTTACAGTAGCCTTAGCAATAGGCAACTCCTCATGAATGTCGCCAAAGTAGCAAGTGTTTTGCTTTGCTAGAAACTTCATGATAGCAATGCGAGCCGGATGTCCGAGAGCCTTGGCAAATCCTGCCAATGTTTCCGTCTTTATACAGTATTTCTTTTCTGCCATAATAAGCGTTTGTTTAATTTTCTGGTCGCAAAGTTACGAACAATATTTCAAACCGTCAAATTTACTTTCGTATTTTTGCGAATATTTAACATTCCGTATCTTTTATCACGGCAAATAAAAACAATTGACAATTTATTCTGATTATTGCCAATCTTATTAATTGTCATGTTTTTTGACTAACAGTTGTGAATTTGCAAGAAGGAGAACAAACACTCATCAAATATCAAATATAATCAGATCGCATTCATCAACATATCAAATTACACATACTGTCCTTTTAAAATGTTACTTATATGTTACTATAAAATATAATAAACAAGTGTAAGCAGCATATAATCATTATGTTAATATCACTATACACTTAACTCATTTTCATGAGGCGGTGTTTCGCAGGTCCATACAAAAGTGTTGTATTGGTACCAAACTTTAAGCCACAAATTCCTTCTTAACTCTCTGGACAGTGCTTATACCTTTTCCCGTGAGTTTTGCAACATCACGGATGGCATACCCCTTGTTCAGAAGGTTGATGACCTCTCTATATTCTTCCCTCTTTTTATCCTGGGACTTGGTGGAACCTGTAGGTCTGCCGAGTTTTCCACCTTTCTCGACATACTGCTTTCTACCAGAGTTCAGCCGGAATGAGATATTATCACGTTCCAACTGAGCACAGGTGGAAAGGGTCGCTATCATGACAGGAGCAAACAAAGATGGTTTGCTTCCTTGTCAAGAAGCATGAACTGCTCCTTTTGGATATAAAGGTTGATGCCACAGTCAAGCAAATCCTTGACAGAGGCAAGAACCTCAAACGCATTCCTGCCCAATCTCGACAATTCGCTGACGAGAAGGACATCAATACGATTTTCCTTGCAATACTTAATCGCCTCACACAATACAGGTCGCTCATAATTCTTTTTTGCACCAGAGATGTGTTCCTCGAATACCTTGCGGACTTCCATCTTTTGATATACAGCATAGTCCGTCAAGTCCTTGACCTGACGATCTGTGCTCTGTCTGTCACCGATACTGCTGACGCGAGCGTATATGACTACCGTTTTAGTTCTCATTTTAATCAAAGACTTGATTGAACACCGATTTACCAGTGTTCAGTTATCTGTTCAAGACTTTTTTGAACACAAACTTAATTTGAACACAAACCATCAACCAAAGAAAACACTAACAAGGTTGACTGCATCGACCTTTGTGTTCATCACTTTTGCCCATGTTAATTCACGGACATCACCAAGGCGAAGTCCGACAAAGCAAGATAATAGGAAAGCCTTCTTGTTTCTTGGCAACACTATGGGGAGCGGTACGGAGGTAGTTGAGGAAACCACGACAGAAGTCTGCATCAATCTCATTGAGACCGATGTAATCAAGTTTCTCCTTGCTCAGATAGTCCTCGACCTTCTTGCGCATGTCGGAACGTCCCTTCAAGGTTGATTCCTTGAACCCGAATCCATCCTGCTCGTATTCCTTCAGGAAGTCAACGAGAGAGATTGAAGAACGCTTGATCTTATCCCAGTGCTTGATTCCTCGATCTTGCAGAGCGATGATTCGGTCAGCTTTTATTTTCTCGGCAATCTAGCGAGTACGGATGTTGGCTTTCTTCGATGCTGCATCCGTTTCGGGTATCAAGTACAAATTCAAAGATTCATACTTGCGTGTACCTTTAATATATATGTCAAGGTACAGGCTGACGTTTCCGTTAGCCAACTGACGCTCACGAATGCGAACTGGTTCCTTTACCTTCAATGACTTTTTAGGTCTTCCCATTTTGTTTTCCCTTTAGTTGAGTTGTTACGTGTTCTTAACATCAAGAATCATGGTGCAAAGGTATATAAAAAATTTGGTTCTCGCAATAGGCGCGTAACAAATCTGCAACATGAATACACCAAAAACATCGAAATTTAGTAAAGTTTAATAAGCATGTCTATTTATGCTAATAACCTTTAATACAATGGGATATGTTTATATATCTAAGATTTTCAATATGTTTTTCACAGTTGCTTATTCAGCCGATACTTAAAACTGATGATGAAGTAGCTGCCAATTTGTGAGGTACGGCTTTCCGTCAATCCTGTCGCCGTAACATTGCGATAATAGTTTTTCTTGTCGCTGAGAATATCTGACCAATAGAGCGAAAGCTCGGCTTGCTTCTTTTTGAGGAATCGCCAAGATGCCCCCAAGTTCCAAACCACTTGGTCGTCCTCGCCTTTCTTGATGTTCGTGCCGTTACGGAAAGAGTATGCAGCATCACTCTTGACCATGAAACCAAGAGGAAGCTCTGCATAGGTATTCAGCGAAAAGTTATAGCTTCGGGTATAGTTGGATGTACCCCGGAGTTGGTTGGTGGCATGGCGATAACGCCAATCGCCCTGCAAGTCGAAGCCTCCCCATTTCGGCTGATAACCCAAGCGAAGGTTGGCATTATACGACGTATTGTGGGTGACGCTGCGGTCTGGCTCCTCGCTCTTTCCCTCGTTCACCAAGGCTACACTTTGGCTAAAGTTGGCACCTGTGCGAGCGGAGAGATTGAACTGTTTCTTCCATCGCTTCTGATAGCGAAGACTGGCACGCATATTCCAGTTGCCATTCACATTCACAGGATAAGTCTCCGTGCCACCAGTGGCAAGGTTGTAAAAGACGGCTTGCGTCTGACTGTTATAGGTGTTGCTAAAGTGTATATCGCCCGAAAGCCCGAGGCGCGTGTTCCTACCTGTCAATCGGAAATTCTGATTATAGGATGCTTTGAGCGAAGGATTGCCATGGGTGATGTGCAGCGGGTCGCTATTATCGGTGAGCGACATCAAGCTACCGAGGTCGGGCTGTCGGCTACTACCGTCATAATTCAGTTCGAAGCGAGTCTTGCCCCGATGCCATGACACATTCAACTGTGGGTTCCAGTTCACACTCGTCCTTACCGTGTCGGCGTGGAGCAAGCCGGTCTTTTGGTCAAGACTCCTGCGCTCGGGCTGCATCAACACTCCTGCATTTGCCTCCCATTGCTTGCCATCATAATTGAGGTAGAGGCTGAGGTCGTGGGTAATGGTCTTGCTCAGAGTGTGGTTGCTTAGGCTATCCATATACACCTCGCTCTCGTAAGTACTTCGGTCGCTCTTCTGTCGTGTGGCAGAATAGCGATAACCGAGTTGCAGGCGCAAGTTCTCAGCCAAGGGTTGCGTCAAGTTGATGCCTACGGAATAGGCACGATTGGTGGAGGGGGAGTGCTGGTATTGGTTGCGATAAAGCACGGAATCGCCACCCAGACTGCTCTCCAACTGATAGTAAGTGGTCTCGGAAAGGGAATGTGACTCGTTGGTACTCTTGCTGTCGGAGTAACTACCCGTGAGGCTGACGCTCGTACCCTTGTCGTTGAACACTCGGGTGATGTCGGCATTGACGGAGAACGAATGGCTGTCGCTCTTCGAATCCGAGTTTCTCGTGATGCTGTTGATACGCTCATCGCCTTCTGAAGAGGTGGATTGCTGGCTGTCGCTGGTGTTGTCGCTCTTCGACTTGCTGAAGTTTCCACCTATATTAAAATAGGTCTTGTCATCCAAGCTCCACCTCATGCCCAACGAACCATTGCCCATCGTGTTGCGATTGGTGCTGGTGGATGCCGAGTTCTGGTAACGGTTGCCTGTGGTGAGATATTGCTCGCTATATAGGGTGCTCTCGTTGCCACTGGCATAATGGTTGTACATCATGTTGCCATAGAGGGTGAATCGCTTGGAGAACTTCTTGGCAAAGTTCATCGCCACGTTGTCCTGTCGGTTGTCGGGATAGCGAGAAGTCATGTATCGGTTGCCACTTCGAGCTATCACGGAGATGTTATCGCCAGTCTGGCGGAAGAGGTTGGATATTAACTCGGCTTCCTTCTTTTCGTTGTTGCCCCTGCCTATGCCAGCCGAAGTAATCAGCGTGCCGTTGAACTCTCGCTTGGTCTGCAAGTCGAGCACATAGTTTTCGCCGCCCTTGCGCACCTTGGTGATTTTCTCCAGTTCGCTCCGCTTGTCATACACCTTGATTTTGCTCACCAACTTGGCTGGCAGGTTTTCGAGGGCGAGGGTGCTGTTGCCGCCAAAGAAACTCTCGCCATTGACATTGATTTCATGGATGGGAAGACCGTTGTAGGTCATCGTCTTGTTCTGCTTTTCGTATTCCAATCCAGGCACTCGCTTCAAGAGTTCTTCGAGGTATGCTCCTTCGGGAGTCTGGAAAGCATTGGCATTGATAACCGTGGTATCGCCCTTCATCTCCACCTCCTTCATGACAGCAGTAACCACCACTTCGCCGAGGTTGAGCGTCTTAAAGATGGAATCTTCTTTTTGCGTTTCCACAGAGTCGCCATCGCCCTCTAACAAGGCACGACTCTCCCTTACTGTATCACTCGACACAGCATAAGAGAAAGCCCTTCCGTCAGGAGAAAGGGAAGACGATGCCCATACATTTGCTATTGTTGAGAAGGACATGAGCAAAAGCACAGACACATAAGCATATCGTAGCCTCATCTTGGTTTGAATATTCAAAATCGGCTGCAAAGGTACGAAAATCGGTGTATATTTGCAATACCTTGAAGTAGGTAAAGTGCCAAAGGGAAAATGCATATTTATGCTAAATTTCGTTAACCGTATTCATTTTTATTATTATAGTTCATATTTAAGGAAGCAGATTAATGTGTGTAGAATCTGCAAGATTAATTTTATAGTTTTAATAAGTAGGTT
>JAIINY010000140.1:0-7638 GCA_022741625.1 Prevotella sp.
ACCGACGAGTTTGCCGTACCATTGGGCGACCTCATCGACGTGGCAGCCGAGATCGAGAAGGCAGAGGCTCAGCTCAAGCACCTGGAGGGCTTCCTGATGGGTGTACGCAAGAAGCTCAGCAATGAGAACTTCGTTGCTCACGCTCCTGAGAAGGTAGTAGCCCTGGAGCGCAAGAAGGAGAGCGATTCTGTAGAGAAGATTGCTGCCCTGAAGGCTACCATCGAGGAGCTGAAGAAGAAGTAACAGATTCTTTTTATATATGTTGAATGTTGAGTGTAGAATGATGAATGTGGAATCAGACGGACTAATTCGTCAGCCATTCTGCAACTCAACATTCAGCATTCAACATTCAACTTTTTTATTATGATCAAGAAGCTTTTCACCTTATTTATATGTATGTTTTCGTTCGCCATGACTTTCACCAGTTGTAGCGACGAGGCTTTTGATGTGGATAGCGTCAACAAGCAGACCATCCTGGTATATTATCCATGGACAGGCAGTACCACCAGTTCGGGTTTGAAGCAATACCTTGCCAACAACATCGACAGCATCTGCCAGGGTATCGTAGCCAAGAAAGGACTCAGTGACTCACGTGTGATGGTATTTTTCAGCGAGAAATACAACAAGAGCACACTCTACGATCTGCAGTACGATGCCGCCAGCAGGAAGGTGAACCGTGTGCCCGTGAAGACCTACGAGGACAACAGCTATTGCACGGCAGAGGGATTCGCCAACCTTCTCAATGAGGTGAAGCAAAATGCCGAGGCACTCAACTATGCCCTCATCATCGGAGTACATGGTTCCGGATGGACCTATGCAGAAGATTGGGTGAATTATCCGAACTATGCCCGTCCTGGCTTCGGAAGCACTGCCACAGCCGGCAAGCCATCCAGTGCATTCAGCGGCATCCAGTTTGGTAGTGACCCAGACCATCCAGTCACCCGCTTCTTCGGAAGTGTAAATTCCAAGAGTTATGCCATGGACATCCCAACCCTGGCAGAAGGAATCAGACAGAGCGGACTGAAGATGCAATACATTCTCTTCGATGCCTGCTATATGGGAAATGTGGAGACAGCATACGAGCTGAAGGATGTCACCAACTATCTCATCAGTTCGAGCAGCGAGGTGATGGGTATGGGCATTCCATACCGAAGCATCTGGAGCATGCTCAATTCCGCAACGCCCAACTATTCCGGTATCGTAAACGGTATTGTCAACTTCTACAAATCCAGCTACGTACCTTATTGCAACATGGCAGCCATCGACTGTCGCGAGATGGATAACCTGGCTAGCGTCATGAAGGAAATCAACAGCCAATATACGCTCGATTCCTCCATTCCTCTAGAAACGATCCAACCTCTCGACGGCTTCACTCCTAACCTGTTCTATGACATGTCGGTATATGTAGATAGCCTCAAGCCAAGCGGTTACCTGAAAGACCAGTTTACCGCCCAGATGCAGAAAACCATCAAGAAGGCAGCTCATACCGATGAGGCATTTACCATGCTGAAGGACCCGTATAGAGGAACCACCTTCCAGGTGAAGAGCTATTGCGGCCTTTCCATCTCCGACCCGAGCCAGCACAGTGTAGCCCTCAAGGGAAGAGAGAAGACTGGATGGTGGAAGGCAACCCACTAATAAAGTTGAATGTTCAGATTTAAAAATTAAAAGAACAAAGATGGAATTTTTTATAATCGACCGTAATGGACAGCAGGCTGGTCCTTTCAGTTTCGACCAACTCGTACAGAAGGGCATCAGTCCCGAAACACTGGTGTGGAAGCAGGGTATGGCAGACTGGACTCCTGCCTGGAAGGTAGAGGAACTGAAAGCTGTACTGGAAGCAATAAGAGCCAACCAGCAGCAGGCTCAGCAGCAGAATTATCAGAAAGCCCAGCAGGAAGCCTATCAGCAGGGATTCCAGCAGGGAGCAGCGATGCATTCGAATTTCCAGCAGCAGCCTAAGAAGAACAAGAAGAAGAGCCATTTCGCCATGAAAATGGTGATAGGCCTCATCATTTTCATCCTTGCCATATTTGCCATAACCAATCCGAGCGCAGATGCTCATAAGGAGAAGGTTCGCACGGAGGCAAGCAAGGCAGTAGAAAAGGCGGTAGGATCTACCGACAACAATTTCTTCTCGCAGGCGCTCCGCTCTGTAGCCAAGATGATGGCTGGCAGCATGATGGACGAAGCGATGAACCAGCTTTTCGAATACCACAACTATATCGTTTGCTCTACGGGTTCTGTAGAGTTCAACGGCAAGCCGCATACCGTGAGTTTCGGTATTCTCGGCAACATCTATACGATGAATGCCGACGATATGGTGAAGGCGCTGGAATCAGCCGATAATCTCCATATCGAGGAGTCAGAATCAAATGTATCCTCTGATACTCCTAATATGGATGGATCAGATTCAGAAGCCAATGTCAATGAGGACCAGGCTGACAGCGATGAAGGCAGCTTCAGCACAAGAATGCAGAAGAAACTGGAAGAGAAAGCCAATCAGGCTTTCGATAAGGCAGCGGATAAAGTGAGCAAGAAGGTAGAAGAGAAAATCAACCAGAAGCTCGAAGAGACCACCGACTCTTCCAGCATCGAAAAGATAATCGATAAGATCCTGGAGTTATTTTAACGGCATATAATACAAATCTCCCTATAAGCAGGTGACATGCGCCAGGCTTATAGGGAGATTTTTTGGTTAAAATAGCCTATCAATAGCAGCACAGATATCAGGCTACTTCCAGAAAATCGGGAGAGCGGGATATCTTGACCACCACTGCGTGATGGCGTACAAACTGCATGCGAATGCGGGCAATGAGAAGATCATAGCATGCCTCGCTATGAATGAGGAAACCCAGATGGAGACACTCTCCCACAATGATGCAGTGGTTGCGCCAACCGTGAATGCCATTACCCCTGGAGAAGGACACACGGGAATCAACAGGAGAGTCAACCCCAGAATCAACATCTGCCAGTCTTATATAATAAGGTAATGCCAGCTTGCTGTTGCGCTGCAGGGCATACTCGCCTTCCGGCAGACAATGCACATCCTCCTCCAACGTATCACAAACATGCTGACCATCAATCAGCAATCTACCACTTACGGCATGATGATAACTGCCAAAACGTTCTATAGCTATTTCCATAAACTTTTGATTTTTCCAAACTGTTATTTTTTAACCTTGCCCCATCCCCATCTTCTCTCCATATCCGTGTAAATAATATTCAAGGAAGAGAGAATCAGGCAAAAACGCCCGAAAAATGGGGTAAAAAGAGATGGAGAATTTTCCCTTAAGGGTTTTTATTTTTTTCCTTAAGGGAAAATATATTTTTCCTTAAGGGAAACGACAGCTTCTCTTAAGAGATTTTTCTGCCACGTTTAACTTGTAAAGTTATTTATTACTACCAATACTATATCCCCACTCCATCCGGCTCTCCAAGATAGTAAAAGATATAATCTACCATCTTGGGCGTGAAACTATGCAGCGAAGGCTTATAACCCAATTCCTGCAGTTTGACATAGAGCGGAGTGCAGCGCTTCACCCAATCCATAAACTCATCTCTCGCAGCATGTCCCTTGGAACGACTGTGAGGACAGTAGAGGTGAGCAAGCTCCTGCTTGCTCATCACTCTACGTTCTACGAAATGTTGCTTGGTAACATTCATCTAGTTTTAATTTTTAGTTAGTAATCTATTTAACTACAAAGAAAATGCAAACGAGCGCAATGAAAGCTTGCTTTCAGATTGCCGAGTGCAGCTTTTCTTATACAAAGTTACAAAAAAATCGGATAGGGTGTTTCATCTGATTACAAAATTTAATATTTACAATTCAGATGTAACAAGGGCTGCAGCGTGGTGGCATCAAAGCTAGGACACGCCTTCTGCACCCCAGGCAGGTCACGATGCCCCAGAATGGTGCGGATGCCGGGAAACTGTATCTTCAGCTGAACGATCAGCTTCTCCATCGCCTTCTTCTGCTCCCCGGTACGGGTATCTGCCACATAGCCGTTCTCATCCAATCCGCCCTCATAGCAGATTCCGATGGAATGTGCATTCCAGCCACGGGCATGGGCACCCATGCGCTCCAGCGGACGGGTGGCATGCACCTTGCCGTCACGGCTGATGAAGAAATGATAACCGATGTAACGCCAGTGGTTCACCTCCACATGGTCGTGGTAAAGCTGATGCACGGTGTAAGGGTGGTTGCAGCGGGTTGCGCTGCAGTGTACCACAATCATTGTAATTTCTCTAGTCATAAGCTGATGTTTTTAATGTTTCAACACTGCAAAGATAAGACATTCTCCTAACTCCAACTGGCGAAAGCCGTCGATTTCTGACGGATTTCCGCCTACCCCGGAATGTTTTATATTTAGTTAACTAGTTACCTCTCGTGGGAGAAATGTCTAGATAGTTACTTCTCGTAGGCAAACTTACCAAAGGGTTACATCTCATCAGAGAAAACCGTTACATCTCGCGGGATAACGCCTTCCGCCAGTTACCTCCCATGGTAACAGCATTTTATATCAGTCTGACTACCTGATAGTTACGCTTCAAAATAGCGCTACAAGAAATATGATAATATGAAATATAAGAAATAAACAAGAAAAATGGTCATGATGGGTTCTCAAAGTTTTTTTCTCTTTTTTCAAAAAAAAACTTGTAAAATACTTGTTAGTTTCAGAAATTTTATATATCTTTGCAGCGCTCTTTCTGTAGAAATACAGGAGGAGCGGACATCGGCACCCTGGCAATAGGATGCCCAAGCGCGATCGATGAGATCAGAATTTGGTTCAAAATGTTCCGCAGGATAGGTTTTTAGAGAGAATATATCCTGCTAATGGAATTTCAATTACAAGTTCTGACTAGGATTTTTCGTGCGCATTCGTCAATGATTTATTTCATTGGGGGTGCGACATGGGAGAATTCTGGTCCAGTACGATAATTGATAAGAACCAGAACTCTCTCTCAAAAAACCATTCTGGTTCTTTGTTTTGAACTCGTACCCCCAGTTTTTTTCATTGCCACCCCCATTTTATAACTTTAATAAAACAACAAGCAATGAACAAGATCCTAACTTTCAACGTAGCCGAAGCCACAGAGCTTGGCACTCATTGCGCCCTGCATCACAGCTACAGCCCGCAAGAACAGAAGTACATCTTCAGACTTGACGTGTACAATCAGAAACAGATCAAAATGGCTATCAGCCAGAACGCGCACCACGGTCAACTGGACCTCAATGGTTTCGAGCGCCTTGAAAACAATTTACGTTTCGAGGTACCCTACAGAGCTTTGGAAGCTACCAAATCACATTACAACAACCTGGAGACAGCCCTTATCGACATAGGCAAAAAGCCGGTCTGTATCCCTTACACCGTCGCAGAATCTGGTAATCCTGGAACATACCACTTGTGCTACAAGCAGTTCGACTACCTCTACCACTTCGTTGACTACACCAAGAAAGGTCAGGAGAAGAGAGCCATTCTGGAGATGCCGATTCCCGTGGCTCAGTACTACTTCGCCCTGGACCTGGGCTACTTCAAGGTTTCGCCGCAGCTTTACGAGTCATTCCATCACCAGTCTTCCCGCTGCCTTTATCTCCTGACAGAGAGCCGACTGAAGAAGGGCTACACCAAGTTTACGCCTCCCGAGATCCTTGCGCTCCTCACCAGCCACACTCAATATCGCGGCACGGGGAATCTGGAATATACCCAGCTTTCTACTGCCGAAGAAGAGATCAGAAATGCCTACAAGCTGAACCGTCTCGACTATATCGTGATACACACGCTAGAGACTACCCGTAACCAGGTAGTAGGCAAATACGGCTGCTTGGTAATCTTCGGCCTCAAGTACCGCAACGATGATCCAGATATGCTGAGCGATGAAGACAGAACAAAGCTGACAATGAAGAAACTAAATTTTAGAAAGCTACTCACCTCTTCCTACTGGAACGTGAGCCACAAGGTGGCAGAGGAGTTGAGCGATCGCCTCACCCTGTCAGACCTGGATGCCGTGAACCAGTGCTTTCTGGCAGCCTATGCGGCGAAGAGAAAGCACGAGATCAAGAATCCCGCAGGGTATATCGTAACCAGCCTGGATAAGGTTCTGAGGAAGAAATAATCCTCAAAGTGGAATCACGTGATGCCATCCCCAAGCCCATTGCCGTTCCGACGGATATGTTATCCCAGGCGTTCCGACGGATATGTTATCCGTCGTAAAAAAGGTTCGACCTATTAAACCGATGGATTTGTAATCCCCCAAAGACTTGAATCTGTGTAAATCTGTGGGATTTTATTCTTTGTCCCACAGATTTCACAGATTTACACAGATCTCTACCTTAAAAATATGGGATCCTAACTTTTTCTGAAACTTTTCACAGAATTCTCTTGCAGGTTTGAAAATAAAGTCGTAACTTTGCGCTATATAATTTTAAAACGGATGGTTATGAAGTATTTAGATCCTAAGGCAGACCTTACGTTCAAGAAGATATTCGGCAATCATCCTAAAAGAATGATCAGCCTTCTGAACGCACTCCTGCCACTCAACGAAGAAGAGCAGATACACGAAATCAAGTATCTGCCTACAGAACTTGTACCCCAGCTCGAAGGGGGCAAAAACACCATTGTGGATGTACTCTGCACCGATGCAAGAGGCAGAAAGTTCTGTGTGGAAATGCAGATGGAATGGTCTGATGCTTTCCAGCAGCGAGTACTGTTCAATGCATCCAAGCTCTATGTGAGTCAGGCTAAAAAGGGAGGAAAATACAGTGAACTGCAACCCGTATATTCCCTGAATCTTGTGAATGATATCTTTGCGCATGATACTCCAGATTTCATCCACAACTACCGAATCGTGCATGACAAGGACAGCAATAAGGTCATCGAAGGCTTGCATTTCACCTTCATAGAACTTCCGAAGTTCACTCCACATTCCATCACCGACAAGCGCATGATGGTATTGTGGCTCCGTTTCCTCACGGAAATCAATTCCAATACGCAGAAGGTTCCAGCTGACCTGCTCAATGACCCGGAGATTGGAAAAGCCGTAGAAGAGCTGGAAATTTCCGGCTTTACGGATGCCGAACTCAGAGCCTACGACAAGTTCTGGGATTCCGTAAGTGTCGAAAGAACCCTCCTGGATGACAGATATCAAAAAGGTAAGGAAGAAGGAATAGCTGAAGGCATGGAAAAAGGTAGAGCTGAAGGTATGGAAAAAGGTATGTCACAACGAAGCCTTGAGATTGCCCGAAAGATGTTGGCAAAGGGCTTAGATAATACCACTATTATGGAAATGACAGGGTTAAGCCTGGATGAAATCAGGCTGTTGACCTTGAATCTGTGAAATCTGTGGGACAAAGAATAATCCCACAGATTACACAGATTTACACAGATCTTTATCTTAAAAATATGGCATCCTAACTTTTTCTGAAACTTTTCACAGAAATCTCTTGCAGGTTTGAAAATAAAGTCGAAACTTAGCACTATATAATTGACGGACATATCCGGCGCTACGAAAATATCAAAACATCTTGAAGATGAATGTCTATCAGCCAGTTTTCTCACTTTTTATTTGGTCGTTTCAGGAAAAAAGCGTAATTTTGCAGTGAAACTAGATGTAGAATTAAATGAATGGCGTATGAAA
>JAIINY010000141.1:0-7611 GCA_022741625.1 Prevotella sp.
ATGCCACGGACTACAGAACAAGGACACCGAGCACCATGCCGACATCATCAACTTGGTGAACAGCAATGCAAGACTTATAGAGCAACGAATGGTTGCAACGACATGAAATCCATATCGGCGGAGCGATGAAAATTCGTTCCGCCACTTTCTTTTTTAGATGTTGTTGAAGCTATTGATTAGAAAATATTTCTACTTTTGATGTCGGTTGGAGGTATTGATTACAATCACCAGCCACTTTTAGCTTCATTGAAGCCATTGATTGCGATCAACACCTACTTTTATATGTCGTTGGGACTGTTGATTGCAATCAATGGTTACTTTTAAGAACTGTTGGAGGTTTTGATTCAAGTTTCTTTGTCCACAAAATATAAAATCCCCTGTTGATTACTATCCCTTGTTACTTCTTGTACCAAAAATCCCCAAAAACGAGTAGCGAAATAGATTTCAACAGTCAAAAACCATCTTTTTCTCGCAAGATTGCCAATTTTTCGCAATAAGGTTGCCGTTTTCTCGTTTATTTTTATATCTTAGCGATTGCAATCGGAGAAATCCGACGATGCACAAAACGATTTGTCAAATTTAAATCCTTAACATCATGAAAGAGATTTACGACATCAACATTCAGCGCATGAATAACGGTGCGCATTTCACGTTTGTAAGTAACATTCTTGCACGTGCCGAGGCAGACACTGCCGTCAAAGGCAAGGCATCGGAACTTGTCAGTAATTTTAAGGCTGCCGTTGCAGCAGAGGACGAAGCCTTGAAGATTTCACAGAAAAGTCTCTTGACTGATGAGATAGCCAAAGCAGACAGCGACCGTGATGCCCTTTATGCTGGCTACAAGAAAGCAGTTGAAGGCTTCCTCGCCATGCCTATTGCAGACATGGCACAGGCTGCAAAGGTTCTCGCACAGCACATCAAGGACTACAAGATTAATACTGCCGACCAACTTGACAAAGAGACAGGTCTTTTGGTCAACTTCATTTCCGACCTTGAAGATAAGTACGCTGCACAGGTAGCAAAGTTGGGCTTAACAGCATTCGTTACCAACTTGAAGGAAGCAAACGAGCGTGTAAGAACTCTTACCGTGCAGCGCACCAACGAGAAAATAGGTATAACTGTTGGAGCATTAAAAACTGCTCGTACAGCAAGTGATGACGCTTACCGTGCTTTGGTAAAGATGGTGAATGCCCTCGCCCTGGTCTTTGGCGAAAAGGATTATACGGCTTTCATTGACTATGTGAACACTGAAATTACTCATTACAAGCGTGAGGTACTTGGTCAGAAGGCTTCCGCACCATCAACTTCTGGTAGCTCAGCAGTTGATTCGAGCAGCACAAGTACACCAAGTGGTGGCGGTTCTACATCTGGCACAGGCTCATCTTCAAGCGGTAGCTCTACTTCGGGCGGAAGTTCATCTTCTGATGGAGATGACAACGTTATCGAAGCTTAGAAATCAGAAAAAGAATATTCAATGCTGCTCTCTGTAAGTTGGGAGCAGCATTGATTTGAGTAGCATAGAATGAATGCAAAAACAAATTCCTTATGGCAAAGATTATTGTAAGAAACCAAACGATAAAGACTCTAACAAAAGATGGAGTTGACTACATCTGTATTACTGATATAGCAAGACAGAAGAATCCAGTCGAGCCTAAAGATGTGGTAAAGAATTGGTTACGCTCCAAAAACACCTTGGAGTATTTGGGACTTTGGGAACAGTTGAACAACCCTAATTTCAAAGGGGTCGAATTCGACCCCCTTTTGAAAGAAGCAGGTTCAAATGCTTTTACAATGAGTCCAACTCGGTGGGTGGAACTTACCAATGCTGTAGGTGTCGTTTGCAAAACTGGAGCGAATGGAGGCACTTATGCTCAAAGAGATATTGCCTTTAAGTTTGCCAGTTGGGTTTCAGTGGAATTTGAGCTGTATTTGATAAAAGAGTTCCAGCGACTAAAGGAAGAAGAGCAAAAGCAGATAGGATGGTCTGCCAAACGGGAGTTGTCCAAGATAAACTATCGCATCCACACGGATGCAATCAAGGCGAATCTCATTCCGTCAGAGGTAACACGTGAGCAAGCTGCCATGAAGTATGCCGATGAAGCGGATGTACTCAACATAGCCATGTTCGGTATGACGGCAAGACAATGGCGTGAACAGAATCCCGACAAGAAAGGCAACATTCGAGATTATGCCAGCATCAACGAGCTTATCTGCCTGTCGAATATGGAAAACCTCAACGCTGTGTTTATCAATGATGGAATGCTTCAGTCTGAACGACTGATAAAACTCAATCAGATAGCCATCCAACAGATGAGGATTCTTGAGGATACAGGAGGACGAAACCTTTTGCAATAAACGTTTTTAGTTGTTGTGGGAATGAATATAGGTAGCAATTACCCCATTTATGGCCATAAAACAATAATTATACGTTAAAATATCATATCAAATTTTTCGTTGTGGTTAAATTTTATTATTTTTGCAGGGCAATTTGTAATGTACTAACTTAGTTTATACATATAATTATTGCAAATAAACTGATTGTCAAACCCTTTAAATAGATTTAAAGTCTATATGAGGAAACTCATTTCATAGACGAACGAAACAGAAATAAAAGACATAGAACTTCGAGTGGAGAACTTAAAAGTTTCTCCCTTTCCTCCAAAGAGTGTTACACTCCACTCTGCCTTTGATTAGGCAAAAGGAGTTTAGTTATTCAACTTTGAAGGAAGTGCTCTAGTTCGACATACATATACATGAGCTTTCGCTCTTGTTCTCTAAATCCGAAACGGCCAAAATGAAGATGCACGAGAATGAGTCAGCGATAGGTTCACGTCCCGTATAGGGGCGTGACCTTTCGTCCTACTTGTTTGTGCATAAGGTGCTTGGCCGTACCTGGATTTAGAATAAGTGGTCGGACGAGGGTTACGCCCCTTCTCTTATTCTTAAATTAAACATGAAGATTAGACATTTTATAGGTTTCCTTTGCGTGACTTTGTTTGTGGTTCTCGGTTTATCATTCACTTCTTGCAGTAGTAGCAGTGATGACCCAGAGCCAACTATGAGTGTTAACGGCTCTGCAAGTATTGAGGCAGACGGAACTGTCGTTGGTGACATTACAGTAACAGCAGAAAATACAGATTGGACAGTTGATGTAAGCTCTGGAAAAGAATGGCTTACAGCTTATAAAAACGGAAACAAGGTGGCTCTTTCTGCCAAAGAAAACACTTCTACTGAAACGAGAAATGCTACTATTGTTGTTACAGCAACGGCTTCTTCAAGTATGTCATATACTGTAAACGTTATCCAAAGAGGCGCATCTTCGGCAATAACAGTCAATGGAACAGAAAGCGCAGATATTACATTTACAGGTGCTTTTGATAATAAAAGCGGAATTGATTTCAAACAAACTGTAAAAGTAGCATCAAACGTAAGTTGGAGTGTTTCTGGCAAACCCGATTGGCTCAGTATTTCACCTTCAAATGGTAATGGAAACGTTGATATGACAATATATCCAACGAGTGAAAATGAAACTTCTTCTCCAAGAACAGCCACCATTATTTTGACAGGAGCAGGCAAAACAGCAACAATCAATGTTACACAGGAGGCAGGAAAACCTGTGTGTTATGCGGAAATACAAAACGAAGTGGTTCTGCACGACCGTATGTGTTGGGAATATAAGGCTACCAGCAATGTCAATACATTCCAATGGATTTTGTTGTCAGAAAGAGAATACAATCGATTAACAGACAAGGAATTATTGGAAGAACTTAGCCAAGAAGAGAAACTTAAATTTACAGACGACTACCTTTCTATGGTTGTTTACGATAGTCATAATAATGAAATCGTATCAAATTCAACATATTATGTTGTAACTGTAGCCACAGATGCAAATGGCAAGACTGGAGAACTCAAGAAGAAAAAGCTTGTTACTCCATATTACAAAAACGGAACAAATGACGCTTGGGTAAGTTTTGACAATGTATATTCTAATCAATCAAAAGGTTTCTGGTTTGACACAACAAAAGAAGGTTATTGCAATACTTATCATTTGATTTATGGTATAATTCCATCAAGCTATGTTTATAATAGTGCTGTTTATGCATTTGAAATCAATTATTATCTAAAATACAAGAAAAAGCATTGGTATGCAGAAAATTGGCAAATGGAAATTGTAACAGATTATCCAAATAACCATACTTTTACTTATAGTACGAGCTATCTGTCAGTTTACCCACGTTGCTTTGCATATGCATGGGGCGTATTCAAGGATGGGTCTCTCTCTTCTGACTTAATGGGATTCCAATGGGATACAAGTACAGAAAGCGCAATGCAAAAAGTTAGAGGTCGTTCTGCAGAGAAAAAGAAGAATATTCTGATAAAACGTTCTGTAGAGCAACAACGAGCTAAAAATATGCGCAGATAAATATTAACCAAACGTAAAGTCCTTGTTTGTTGAGCAAGGACTTTATGTTTATAATATGGTAAAAATATGGGGAGAATAATAAGTTATGCCATTTTAGTGCTTCTTTGCCTTTCCTTTTGTCCACAAAGCGCAGTCGCAATACCTGCCTATCCTTTCAAAGTCGCAGTAAAAACATTTAATGGCAAGTGGGTTGATATATTTATGCAAGGAGACGAACACCACAAGTTTGCATTTACAACAGACAACTATACAATTCTTAATGACTCAAATGGTTGGTGGTATGCAACCCAAATGGAAAATGGAGAAGTAAAGAAATCATCATTTAGATTAGTTGCTAAAGAAGATGAGAACTCGGAATTGAAGAACTTTAAGCAGACTTGTCCCGAGAAGTTAATCCCACCAGCTAATATTTCTAATACATTTCGTAGGGTTGTCGATAAAAGACAAAATGTCGGCAATACTCCTGTTGTGGGCGAACGTCATGCTTTGGTGATTTTAATGCAGTATCAAGATGTAAAATTCAAATGCTCTAAAGACGCTTTTGACTATCTTTTCAACTCGTTGGAATACAAAGATAATGGTGCAACAGGTAGCGTGAGAGACTTTTACCGTTTTGCCTCACAAGGTCAGTTAGATTATATATCAGATATTTATGGTCCGTTTACATCCAGTTATCCAATGCGTTTCTATGGAGCAAACGATGCGATGGGAAACGATGCCAATCCAATGGAACTATGTAAAGAGGCATTACAGAATTTGCCCGAGGATTTGGATTTGTCCTTGTACGACAATGACGGAGATGGAATTATAGATAATGTTCATATCATTTATGCTGGGTATGGCGAAGAGGCTGGTGCCTCTTCCGCTGCAATATGGGCACATGAATATCCTCATCAACTATCTGCAAACAATGGTAGTGGTATTACTGTTGCAGGTTATTCTTGCTCTCCAGAACTAAGAGGTAACACAAATGCAAATATTACAAACATTGGTGTCATCTGCCATGAGCTGGGGCATGCTTTGGGTGCTATGGATTACTATGATACGAACTATGGAACAGGAGGGGAATATCTTGGTACTGGTCAATGGGATATTATGGCAAGTGGAAGTTGGAACAACGATGGCAAGACACCACCTAATTTCAATCCTTATGTGAGAAGTTGTGTATTTGGTTGGAATAAGCAAGAACTCCTAAGTCCTAATATGCAAGTTTGTCTCCCTAAAATGGAATTAGACAATGCAGAACAGACAGTAATTTACAGATTGGAGACGAATGATGAAGATGATTATTTTCTTTTAGAGAATAGACAGAAGGTCTCTTTTGACGAAGCCATACCAGGCGAAGGACTGCTTATTTATCATGTTCATCCCGACATTGAGAAATACACGAAGTCCAACACTGTAAATGCCACGCACCCACAATGCTTATACCCAGTTTGCGCATCGGGGTCTTTTCCAAGTATGAAAAAGTATGGTAACATCAATACAGGAGAATGCCCTTTTCCTGGTAATGCCAATAAAAGCTTATTCTCGGCAAGTTCTTCTCCAGCAGCAATTGCTTGGAATGGCAGTGCAGCAAAAGTTTCCATCTCTAATATTAGAATGGACTATACAAATGGGAGCATTCTATTTTCTACAGATGATAGCGTAATAAATCCAGACGAACCAAATGTTCCAGAAGAAAACATTGTCTATAAGGAAAGTTTTGAACATGGACTAAGCAATGGTTTTACTATTAAATCTATAACGGGTAAAGATGTGTGGAAAACGTACAAGAAAGGAAACTTTGTATTGAACCCATCTTCCATTCCTGCTCCAACAGACGGCGATTGTCTTTTAATGTTGTATATTCCTAAAGGTGTAGGTATAAGTGAATCAGAAATTACAAGTTCTTTTATAGATGTATCACAGAATGTCATAAATTCAATAGCATTTGATGTATGCTGTGTGTCATCGTCAACATCAGAAAATCCTTCTTTACATTTTAATGTTGAGGGTGACAATACAACATACAGCACATTTCAGATGAATGATATGGATGAAAAGTGGACAACAATAGAAATACCCTTAAATGTTGTTGGGTCAAAAATTCGATATAGTATTTCAGCTTCAATAGAAACTGGAGGTGTTTTTGTTGATAATATCCGATTGTCGGGAACAAATAGCACTGACATCAATGTTGTAAATGAAAATGTTCAGAATAATAAAGTCCAAATTTTCACAATGGATGGAAGAGCAATTAAAAGTATGAGCAAAACTAAATTGCCGCAAGGACTTTACATTATTAAAGATAATGGTAAAACAAAGAAAATCATATCCCGATAAAATACTTACTTGATACCACCCGATAAAATTAACTTATAGGATGGTATCAAGTAAGAGTTTCCTGTATCGACCAAGACCACATGCGTGCCTTGCTCGTAATACTGTCTGACGAGGTGGTTCATGAAGAACGACTTCCCACTTCCCGATGGTCCGAGAACGAACTTGTTGCGGTTGGTTGTCACGCCTTTTCTCATCGGCAGGTCAGAGATGTCAATGTGCAGCGGCTTGCCACTGATGCGGTCTGCCATCTTGATTCCGAACGGCGAGGGAGAATCCATATAGTTGGTTTCCTCCGTGAAGAGGCAGGTTGCCTGTTCGATGAAGGTATGGAAACTCTCCTCTGACGGAAAATCACCCTCGTTGCCGGGTATCGCAGCCCAGAAGAGTGTCGGACAATCCACCGTATTGTGGCGTGGCACACATTCCATGCTTGCCAACTGACTGCCCACATCATTGCGAAGATGCTTCAACTCTTCCATATCCTCGCCCCATGCCAGGACATTGAAATGGGCACGGACTGACTGCAAGCCTTGTGAATGAGCCTCGTTCAGATACTCGTCAATCCATTCCTTGTTGATTGCGTTCTGACGGCTGTACCTTGACAGCGAGTGCATGTTACGGGCGGTCTTTTCGAACTTCTGCAAGGTCTCGTCACTGTTGTCTATGAATACATACTGGTTATAGATATGGTTGCAGGACAACAGCAAACCAACTGGAGCGGCAAAGGAAAGTCGGCAGTCACTTCGGTCAGTTGACAATCGCTTAAAGCGGTTGTCCGTAGATACTTCCGTTGGCAGATCTTCCGTTTGCGACAAGGTATGAAGGCATAGGTGTTTGTTTCCGATACTCATACCACTTGCAGA
>JAIINY010000142.1:0-7589 GCA_022741625.1 Prevotella sp.
AATGCTCTAAGTATTTGCATATTAGGTTTTTATTCTGTATTTTTGCACTAAAATTGAGAATTTATGGCTTTTAAGAGACATTTTTTAGTGATGATATGGATGGCTTTCAGCGTCTTATCGCTGTCTGCCAAGAAGGAGTGGAATGCGGATAATGTGCCGATTCCCTTCCTTCAGGACTCCACGCAGTATGTTTCCGATCCCGATGGCTATGTGGATAGGGCACTCAAAGATTCGGCTAATTTCTACCTGCAAAAGCTGAAGCTGGAGTGTGGCGTGCAGAATGTGCTCATCATCGTGGGCAGGGTGGCTAACCAGGATGCTTTCCGGATGGCACAGGATGTGGGCAACAAGTATGGCATCGGCTACAAGAAGAGCCGAAGAGGTCTGGTCATCGTCATAGCCGTGGAAGACCACAAGTACTTCATCGCTCCTGGCAGTGGACTGGAGGGAGAGCTGACGGATGTGGATTGCGATGATATTGCACGTGCCTGCATCGTGAAATACATGCGCGAGGATGCTCCCGGCGAGGCTGTAGCCTCTGTGAGCCGTGCTATATATAATAAGGTGAAAAGCGGGCGCACCGGAATTGAGTCGGTAGATGAGGGGACGGTGAATGATGAAGAGGATTGGGCACTGGTCGTTATCTTGTTCCTTCTCTTTTTCGGAATCCCAATCTATTACCTCGTCCGTTACATCCTGGAGCAGGTGGGTCTGGTTAAACCAAGACCGAAGGGAAAGGGGAGAAACCTGTCGCGAAGAAGGAATGATGATGACGACTGGTTGCCACCGTTCTTCATGGGCGGCGGAGGATTCTCCGGCGGTGGAGAAGGCGGCTTCTCGGGCGGCTCCTTTGGCGGTGGAACATTCTCTGGCGGCGGTTCCGGCGGAAGCTGGTAGTAGTTGGTAATTAATAGTTTATAGTTGATAGATAATCAATAATCATTAATCAATAATAAAAAAGTATGAAGAAAACAGGATGGATCATCTTAGGCATCATCGTTGTATTGGTGCTCTGGGTGTTCAGTGGTTATAATGGTATGGTAGGAGAGCAGGAGAAGGCTACTACCGAGTTGTCTAACATGCAGGCTCAGTATCAGCGTCGTGCCGATATGATGCCTCAGTTGGCTAAGATCGTAAAGGCGTATGCCAAGCATGAGAAGGAGACTTTCGAGGAGGTGACCAAGGCTCGTGCTTCTGTAGGCCAGGTGAAGCTGGATGTGAATAATCTCACGGAGGCTAGCATGAAGCAGTATGCAGCTGCTCAGGGTGAGTTGGCCAATGCCTTCTCCAAGCTGATGCTGGTGGCTGAAAGATATCCGGAGTTGAAGGCAAGCGAGAACTTCAAGGCTCTCCAGGTTCAGGAGGAAGGCACGGAGAATCGAATCAGCGAGGCTCGCCGTAAGTATAATGAGGCTGTACAGTCTTATAACCAGACGGTTAGAAAGATGCCTAATGCCATCATTGCCGGCATTTTCAATTTCAATGTAATGCCTAAGTTTGAGGCAGCAACTGGTGCAGAGAAGGCACCAGACTTGGATATCTAGGAAAATATAATTCTGTCAAGAATGTCGCCCTGTAGGGGCAAAAGCATTGACCATGTGATGCTTTTGCCCTTACAGGGCGTGTTTGATTTCCTTTCAATCTGTTACATTCATCATATTTTATATATATTTTGTATTTCAGATGAATCGTATTTCAGATTTTCTTTGTATCTTTGCAGAAAATTTGAGATAAGTGGCAGAAATGTCACGATAACATTGAAATTTCTATAAGGTAATTACAAATATGAAACAAACAAAGATTGTTGCTTCCATCAGCGATCGCAGATGCGATCAAGATTTTATCCGAAAACTGTTTTTTGCGGGCATGAACGTGGTTCGTATGAATACCGCACATGCTACAGAAGATGGAATCCGTACCATTGTCAAGAATGTTAGAGCTGTGTCTCCACATATTGGTATCATGATTGATACCAAGGGTCCGGAGGTGCGCACAACCGACGTAAAGGAGCCTATACATTATAATATAGGTGACGTGGTGAAAATCTTCGGTCGTCCTGATGTAGATTCTTCTCATGATATCGTGAACTTGAGCTATCCAGATATTGCTGCCGATTTGAAGGTAGGCGACGACATCTTGTTTGATGATGGCGAACTCGACATGAAGGTTGTTGATATTCAGGGTCCTATGCTCGTGGCTGAGGTGCAGAACGAGGGAACACTGGGGGCTCACAAGAGCGTGAACGTACCGGGCGAGCACATCGACCTGCCTGCGCTTACTGAGAAAGACCGCAGAAACATCGAGCTTGCCATCGAACTGGATATTGATTTCATCGCTCACTCATTCGTGCGCAATGCAGCTGATGTAAAGGCCGTGCAGGATATTCTCGATGCTCACCACAGCGACATCAAGATCATCTCTAAGATCGAGAACCAGGAGGGTGTAGATAACATTGATGAGATTATCGAAGTCTGCTATGGTATCATGATTGCCCGTGGTGACTTGGGTATTGAGGTGCCTATCGAGAGAATCCCTGGTATCCAGCGCCGCATCATCGCCAAGTGCGTGAAGGCTCAGAAACCGGTAATCGTGGCTACACAGATGCTCCACACCATGATTAAAAATCCTCGTCCTACACGTGCCGAGGTTACAGATATAGCCAACGCTATCTTCTACCGTACAGACGCCCTGATGCTTTCTGGCGAAACGGCTAGCGGTAAGTATCCGGTAGAGGCTGTTCAGACCATGGCGCGCATTGCCGAGCAGGCAGAGAAGGACAAGTCGCCTCTCAACGACATTGATCCGATGGAGGATGGAAAGATTGACCAAAAGCTCTTCCTGGCTCATGCTGCTATCGAGGCAACCAAGAAGTTGGGCGTTGCCGGCATCATCACCGATGGTGAGACGGGTCAGACTGCCCGCTGCCTAGCTTCGTTCCGTGGTCCTAATCCTGTGCTTGCCATCTGTTACAAGGAGAAACTTCAGCGCTGGTTGAACCTGAGCTATGGTATTATTCCAATCCATCAGAAGGATCAGGTTTCCACCAAGGCTATGTTTACCGCAGCGGTACGTATGCTCCGCCAGAAGGGTTACCTGGGTGAGGAAGATAGGATTGCTTACCTGAGTGGTAGCTTCGGTGAGGGTGGAGGAACCACCTTCGTAGAAATCAACAAGGTGAAGAAGATCTTCGATAACAGCTATACCTTCAATTTGCCATCAAACGGCATTGAAGACTAGTAAAAAGGTCATTATTTTAAGAAAAATAATGCGATGGAGTAAATATTGGTGCAAAAATTTGCAGTATTCAAAAAAATGCTGTAATTTTGCACCAATATTTTATAACGAAATTTGTTGAGAATGAAAAAAATCATCTATTCTGCGCTTGTCGCTTTGACAATGGTCTTGATGCTTAGCAGTTGCGGAAGCACCAAGAATGTGGCTTATTTCCAAAATGCCGATTCTATCAGTTATGCAGCTTCTAAGATGCTTTACGAAGCAAAGATTATGCCTAAGGATGAGTTGACAATCACCGTAATAACTACTGATCCTAAAGCTGCAATTCCTTTTAACCTGGCTGTGTCTCAAACCATCGGTACGGGTGGACAGTTGAGTTCATCAGGTGGTTCCCTGCAGGGCTATCTTGTAGATAACAGCGGTAATATCGAGTTTCCGGTAGTGGGTACGCTGCATGTAGGCGGCTTGACCAAGAATCAGGCAGAAAACCTCATCAAGAGTAAGGTAAAGCCTTACTTGGCTGAGCAGGAGAATCCTATCGTTACTGTTCGAATGGGTAGCTATCATGTGTCAGTATTAGGTGAAGTTACCAAGCCTGGTGTCATCTATGCTCCTCAGGAAAAAATGAGCGTGCTTGAAGCTTTAGCACAGTGTGGTGACCTTACCATTTATGGTAAGCGTGATAACGTGCTGCTCATCCGTCAGGACGCAGAGGGAGAGAAGCATACCTATCGCTTGAACATGAATGATGCTAACATCATTAATTCTCCATATTATTATCTTCAGCAGAACGACATTATCTATGTAGAACCAAATAAGGTAAAGGCACAGAACTCTGCTATTGGTTCTTCGACAACATTGTGGTTCTCTGCTGTAAGTATCTTGACATCCATCGCATCATTGGTTGTTAACATCCTGCGATAACAGCAAAGGATAAAAGCTCAGGATTAACAAACGGAAATACAATATAAATATATATAAGTATGTGTGGCATAGTAGGATATTTAGGTAAGGGCGAGGCTTATCCTGCCCTCATCAAGGGCTTGAAGCGTCTGGAGTACCGCGGATACGATTCTGCGGGAGTTGCCCTTATTGGCAATGACGGCTCTTTGAATGTATATAAGGCAAAGGGCAAGGTGGCAGATTTGGAAGCGTTCTGCGCTGACAAGGATATTTCAGGGCATGTAGGTATTGCTCATACACGTTGGGCTACCCATGGAGAGCCTTCAGCTGTGAATGCTCATCCTCATTATTCTTCAAGCAAGAACCTTGCCATGATTCATAATGGTATTATCGAGAACTATGCCGACATCAAGAAGAACCTGATGGCAAAGGGTGTGGAGTTCAAGAGCGAGACCGATACTGAGGTGCTCGTACAGCTCATTGAATACATCCAGATGAAGAAGGATCTTGATTTGTTGACCGCCGTTCAGGTTGCACTCCGTCAGGTGATTGGCGCTTACGCCATCGCTATTCTCGACAAGCGCCACCCTGACCAGATTATCGCTGCCCGCAAGCAGAGCCCGTTGGTGGTGGGTATTGGCGAGGACGGAGAGTTCTATCTCGGTTCGGATGCCAGTCCTATCATCGAATATACCGACAAGGTGGTTTACCTGGAGGATGGCAACATCGCCGTGATGCGTCTCGGACAGGAATTGCAGGTGGTGAACATCCAGAACGTAAAGCTCAACCCTGAGGTGCAGACCGTGGATATCGACCTCGGTCAGATTGAGAAGGGCGGTTTCCCTCACTTCATGCTGAAGGAAATCTTCGAGCAGCCTGAGTGCCTACGCAACTGTATGCGTGGCCGTGTGATGACCGACGGCGACGATACAACCTGCAAGACGGAGACAGAGATGGGAGTAGTGCTCAGCTCTATCACCGACCATCGACAGCAGCTCCTCAATGCCAAGCGAATCATCATTGTGGCTTGTGGAACATCATGGCATGCCGGACTCATCGGCAAGCAGATGATTGAGAACTACTGCCGCATCCCGGTGGAAGTGGAATATGCATCTGAGTTCCGTTACCGCAATCCTGTAGTAACGAAGGATGATGTCGTCATCGCCATCTCCCAGAGTGGTGAAACCGCTGATACCCTGGCAGCCATCAAGCTTGCCAAGGAAAATGGTGCGTTCATCTATGGTATCTGTAATTCCATCGGCTCTTCCATCGCCCGTGAAACAGATACCGGTACCTACATTCACGTGGGTCCTGAAATCGGTGTTGCCTCTACCAAGGCATTCACCGGTCAGGTTACCGTTCTCATCCTCCTGGCACTCGCCATCGGTAAGGAGAGAGGTACCATCAGCGAAAGCGAATACCAGAAGATTACAGATCAGCTCTGGAACATTCCTGCCAAGATGAAGGAAGTGTTGAAGCTGAACAATAAGATAGCTGATTTGAGCCGTACGTTTACATACGCTCGCAATTTCATCTATCTGGGTCGCGGATTCCAGTATCCTGTAGCCCTGGAAGGTGCATTGAAGTTGAAGGAGATTAGCTACATCCACGCTGAGGGTTATCCTGCAGCGGAGATGAAGCATGGCCCTATCGCGTTGATTGACAGCGATATGCCTGTGGTGGTTATTGCTACCCATAACTTCATGTACGAGAAGGTCTTGTCTAATATCCAGGAGATTAAAGCCCGTCAGGGCCGTGTCATTGCCATTGTGAGCAAGGGCGACGAAACCATTTCTAAGATTGCCGACGAAGTGATTGAACTCCCTGAGACCTTGGAGTGCCTGGAGCCATTATTGGCTACCATTCCTTTGCAGCTCCTGGCTTACCATGTAGCTGTATGCAAGGGCAAGGATGTTGACCAACCTAGAAACTTGGCCAAGTCAGTTACTGTCGAATAAAAAGATAAAGGGAATCGTCGTTTCTTGACGTTTCCCTTTTTTTGGAGGGGTATCCCTCGGATAGATATATTCAGATT
This sequence comes from Prevotella sp., assembly GCA_022741625.1. Classification (GTDB taxonomy): domain Bacteria; phylum Bacteroidota; class Bacteroidia; order Bacteroidales; family Bacteroidaceae; genus Prevotella. The sequence goes on from JAIINY010000142.1 coordinate 6,173, forward strand.
TAACTAAAATAAGATAAAGGATAATAAAGAGTATGGAACCATTGAAACATGAGTGTGGCGTGGCAATGATCAGATTGCTCAAGCCATTGGAGTATTACCAGCAGAAGTACGGTACTTGGATGTACGCACTCAACAAACTCTATCTGATGATGGAGAAGCAGCACAACCGTGGACAGGAGGGTGCTGGTATGGCTTGTGTCAAACTGGGCGGAAAGCCAGGACATGAGTATATGTTTCGTGAGCGTGCGGAGGGCAAGAACGCCGTGACCGAAATCTTCGGCAAGGCAAACGCCAACTTCAAGGACTTGACTCCCGAGCAGCTTGCTGATGCTAAGTTTGCCCAAGAGGAACTGCCTTTCGCTGGCGAACTCTACATGGGACACCTGCGCTACAGTACCACCGGAAAGAGTGGCATCCAGTATGTGCACCCATTCCTGCGCCGCAACAACTGGAAGGCGAAGAACCTCTGTCTTTGCGGCAACTTCAATATGACAAACGTAGATGAAATCTTCCAGGAACTGACCAGGCAGGGTCAGAGCCCACGTATCTACAGCGACACCTACATCATGCTCGAACTGATGGGGCACCGTCTGGACAGAGAGGTGGAGCGCAACTTCGTGGCAGCAAAGGCGATGGAGATGGAGAACACCGACATTACCAACTACATCGAAGATCACGTGAAGATGAGCAATGTGCTCAAGACCACGATGAAGGACTTCGACGGCGGTTATGTGGTTTGCGGAATCACCGGTTCTGGAGAGATGTTCTCCATGCGCGATCCTTGGGGTATCCGTCCTGCTTTCTACTACAAAAACGATGAAATCGTAGTAGTAGCCAGCGAGCGCCCTGTACTTCAGACCACCTTCGACCTGGAGGCAGAGGATGTGCAGGAGCTGATGCCGGGTATGGCGCTTCTCGTGAAGAAGAACGGCGAGTGCAGCATCGAGCGCATCATGGAGCAGAAGGGCGATTCTGCCTGCTCATTCGAGCGCATCTACTTCAGCCGTGGTTCCGACAAGGATATCTATCAGGAGCGTAAGCAGTTGGGCGAGCAGTTGACCCAGCCTATCCTGAAAGCTGTGGATTATGATGTGGATCACACCGTGTTCAGCTATATTCCGAACACAGCCGAGGTGGCATACTATGGTATGTTGAGCGGTTTCAAGAAGTATCTCAACGAAAGCAAGATTGAGCAGATTGCCAACCTCGACCATATTCCATCTAAGGAAGAATTATACGAAATTCTCGGTGACTTCGTCCGCTCTGAGAAGATAGCATGGAAGGATATCAAGCTCCGTACCTTCATCACCGAGGGCAACAGCCGCAATGACCTGGCGAGCCACGTGTATGATGTAACCTACGGAAGCATCGAGCCGAATGTGGATAATCTCGTCATCATCGACGACAGTATTGTGCG
>JAIINY010000143.1:0-7567 GCA_022741625.1 Prevotella sp.
AAGTCTGGATTTCTCTCTCAGCGGTGATTTTGTCAAAACCCGATACGACCGCTATCGGGAGGGAAACCTTCCTTATCGGGAAGGAAAATTCAATAGCTATGCTATCCTACCTATTGGTACTGGCATCTCGCTGGCGGTGATGCTGTAATACATCATCCTTAATTGGTAATTTTCGGTTGAAAAATAAAATATCTAGATATAAAAAATGAAACAAACAATCAAAACATTTTCAGTTGCCCTGATGGGCTTGGCGATGGGCTCCGGAGTCTTCGCGCAGACTGCCTATAAGGGACAGTTGTATGTAAACAATGAAAAGTTCTGCTTGCAGGGGGAGGTGCTTCGTGTTCAGCTCCGTGTAAGCTATGATGACGACATTCTCAATTCGGGGGAAACGCTCAACTTCACTCCGGTTCTGAAAAGTGGAAACAAGATCAAGGCGCTTTCTTCTGTCGTGGTCAACGGCAAGGAACGTGGAAAGTATGAAGACCGTAGCGCTGCCTTCGACCAGCGCCTGAGACAGAATATTCCGGTTGTTACTGCCGACAAGCGTCACGGCACCCGCTACTTCGTGTATGATACCACCATTCCCTACAGCAACTGGATGGCTGGTGCCGCCCTCTATGTAGAGAGCGAGGAGCGTGGATGGGGCAAGCGCCCGCAGGTATATGAAGACCAGGTGTTCAGCAGCATCAATATCTCACGTGTGGCTGGCAGCAGCGATGATGTGGCGCAGCACAAGGGAAACCCGCTGATGGGTACTGCCGCAAGGGCTGAATGGATCCAGTTCCTCAACCCTTCACAGATTTCAAGCAGCAACATTACCGTGAGCGGTATGATTCCCCTCTACGATGAGAGAATGATCGGCAAGATGGGAAACCATAAGTTCAACAAGGCTGTCTTCCTTGATATCAGCAACGAACTGGAAGCACATCTCAATGTGCCGGGCACGGTGGTGAGAAATCTGCAGATTGTTGGCTATGGCGCTCCTAAGGGAAACTACAAGAGCAACGAGAAAAACTGCTCCGACCGCTCCCTCCGCCTGAAGAACTTCCTGATGAAAAACAGGGTTCTGGGTAGCGACGGTCTCACCGTTACATGGATTCCGGAAGACTGGGACAGCATCTATACCATGGTGGGCAAGAGCCAGATGAAGCTCCGCAATGCCGTACTCGACATTATCAAGACCGTCCCGGTAGTGAAGGGACGTGAGGATGAGATCATGACCATCGGCGATGGTGCACCATACAGCTATATGCAGCACTATATCTTCCCGAACGTGGAACGCATCAAGTATTTCGTTACGCTGGAGCGCCATGCAGGGGAGGCTACTGGAACGGTAAACAACGATGCGCATACTGTATCGCTCAACAATATGTTTGCTACCGCCAAGAGCTTCAAGGTGGGAAGCCGTGAGTATAACGACCTGGTAGATCTGATGGCTCGTCTATTCCCTGACAATGCCGAGGCAAATATCGATGCGGCAGGTGTAGCCTTGATGCGTGGCGACCTGAAGCTCGCCGCCCAGTATCTCAAGTCATGGCAGACTGATTCGCGTGCCTACTGCAACCTGGGTGTCTTGAATATGCTCCAGGGTGATTTCCAGAAGGCTGAGGTATATCTGCAGATGGCAGAGGCGGCTGGCGTAAAGGAAGCTACCAGCGCCTTGAACTACTTGCACAACGTATATAAGTAAACATAGATAAATATATAAACATCAATAGATTAATAATAATTTAAATTTTTAACGATTATGAAAGCTCTAACTAAGATTAGCATCGGCTTCCTCGCATTGGTAGCCGTTGCATTATGGTTCACATCTTGTTCTAGTGAGGATGTGGCACAGAATGGGGGTAGCCAAAGTGATAAGGAATCTCTATTGACTTTGACAATTAATACTGGTAAGATTATGGGTAGCCGCACTACCGATTGGTCTTCTGATCCTGCTGGCACTGATGCATCTCAGAATGAAAGTAAAATCTCTGAAATTACCATCGGTATTTTTGATGGTACTACGAAAAATGTGAAAGCAATTATTGAGCCTAAGAAGGGTACTGGTACAACTCCTAAAGATAATGAATTTACATACAATACGGAAAATAAAAAAATTACAGCTAAAGTTATTGCTAAAGCTTTGTCTGCAGATGATGATGTCTTGGTTGCTGTAAATCATGCTGGTAAATTTGGTTCAGTTTCTGATGAAAAAAGTTTCAATGCAGTAACTGAGAGCTTGAGTGAAGCATTGGGTACTGGTACTTCACAAGATAATACTCATATTCCAATGTATGGAACTGGTAAATTAGTTGCAGGTAGTTCTAGTGCTAACTCTTTTACAGCAAGTGATATTCCAGTTAAGCGTTTGTTAGCAAAGATAACTTTGGATAAGTTAAGCGTTGATTTTAAAGGTATTTATGCAAGTGCAGAGTTTAAGCCAACTTGTTGCTTCTTGATTAATGTGCCAGAGAATCTCAAATTTGCAGATGGAAAGGATTCTTGGGATATGTCTGCTGCATTAAATTCCGGCTGGGCTAGCTATAACTCATCAACAGGTTCATTTACCTATACTGCCGGAAATAATGATATTGTAGGTACTTTTAAAGAATTCCTTACAACTAAGGATTTGACTGGTGCAGCAACAGCATTGAAGGGCGCTGAAAGCAGCGGTACTGAAGTTTATAGTAGTAAAGTCTATTTCTATACTATGCCTAATGGTAATGATAAGACTACTAATAAAAATAAAAATACGAAGTTGGTTATTGCAGGTAAATTCAAGGCAAATAGTACTGCTCAAGAGCAGATGGTATATTATCCAGTACCTTTAAATGTGAACATTGCTGCAGATGGTGCAGAAACTCCAGGACGTCCCGGAGAAGATATATATAAGGTTTATCCAAATAAGAATTATAAATGTGCTGTAACAATCAAAACTATTGGTGTTGCTAATCCAAACTTGAATCTTGATAAGCAAGATGCAACAATTACCATTAAAGTTGAGGATTGGACTTCTGTGTCTCAGACAACAATATTTGATTAATGATCTAAATAATTAAAAATAAAAATATTTAGTAATAATATGACAAGCAACAGAATCATAAGAAACATATTGCTCTGTGCTGTAACCATCTTAGTTATAGCCTCATGCAGCATTTACGATGAGTATCCTGCGCGCAGGCAATACGACATCGTATTGCGGCTCGCTGATAGCACAGGTCAGGTGATTCCTGATTCTGTTGCTCCAGTTAATACCCTGTATGCCTTTAAAAATGGCATATATGTCGGGAAATATATAAAGGAGGAAGATGGCAAAATCCGTATAGCCTATGACAACCGCGATAGCCTTACCTTCGTGGCTCTTTCAAGTGATGCTGCCAACTTTTTTGAAATGACAGAACCAAAACTCGGGGAGTCTATCAACAATGTATGGCTACAGCTGGCAACAGAAGGGGATAGTCTGGCTTTCAAATTAAATGCCATTTATTATGGTAATCTTTCTACTGTTGTCAATGGAACTGGAGAAACGGAAGAAGAAAGAATTATAACGCTTCAGGATATTCGAGCAAAGGCTAGGGTATTTGCCAAATGTATCCGCCCACGCTATGGCGATGGTAATTTCAAGGTCGTCCTGCAAGGACTTCATAGCGGTATCACCTATGGAGGAGGTCCGGGGGGAAAAGTTATAAACTATCGACTTCCTGGCAAGTTCGTAACGAAAGATGACTGGATGACTTCTTCGGTTACCTTGCTTCCAACGGGTGAAGAACCTTGTCGATTGCTAATCTATAAGCAAGACGGCGAACTGATTATCGATACTACGGTAGATGAGAAGGGAAATCCGCTAATAATCAAGCCGAATGATGATATTGTCTTCTATGTGATCGTTGATTACATTGCAGGAATCACAATTAAGATCCTGCCTTTCGAAGACATCGATAATTCATATACATTTGAGTAATGTCTGAAGTGAATTACATAAGATCTATCATCCAAATATATAAATATTAAAGTAGATAATTCATGACTCTAAGAGTAATCATATATCGACTAGGTGTAATTCCGCTATTGCTACTCCTGTGCATCCTTGCTGCCTGTTCGCAGCAGGATCTGGACCAGGAGGAGCAGGGAATGGTGAGCCTGAAGGTTCTTGCCTCTCCAGGTACGAAAGCTGGGGAGGGAGGAACTGCTACGGCAACACTACCTGCCAAGGAAACAGACATCTTCGATCTCTCCATTTTTATCTTCAATCGCAATGGTGATGTCATCGGCTTCACCAGTAAGGATTTCAGTGATGGTAAGCCTACTACTGCAGTTGTTGTGAAAACCAGAAAGGCAACAGGTTGTTCTGTCTATGCCGTAGCTAATGCAAAGACTCTGAATAAGGACACATCTCCTTTTGATGGTGTTTCCACCTTGAGTGTATTTAAGGCTAAATACCTCTCCTTTGCAGATGCAAAAGCACCAAATAAAGACAAATGTCTCTTGATGATGGGAATAAGTTCAAATTTTGATACAAGCTCTGCAAGTTCTGCAAGTCCTGCTACTATTAAGCTGAAACGTTTGGCAAGCCGTATTGATTATACCATTGCGGTGAATAATGATAATGCAACAACATTCCCTATCGTGGTAGATAGCTATCAGCTCCGCAATGTGCCAACTTCGACTTTCTATCAGCAATCGGATTTCACTAATCCATCTATTCCATCTTCTACGGTTTATGCAGATTTTGATAAGGTTTCAATTCCAATATCATCTGTAGCTGCCAAAACATCAGCGGGTACATATTATGTGTATGCAAATACAAATCCTTCTAAAGAGACTTATCTCGATATTCAGGCACATTCTGAAGTTCAAGGTGCTGGTGGTACCAAATATACAGTCTGGAAGTCCAACTTCCAGGTGAAAATGTCTGGTAATCATGTTCTGCCTAATTATCACTATAAGATAGATATCGTTATCAATGGTAGTGTAACGGGCCAGAATGGTGGTGTCATCACCACTTACAAGGCTTATCCATATTTCTCTGGGTCAATTCTCAATCCATGGGATGCTAATGAGAATAGAGATCTGGATTTGCAATAAGAACGAAATCAATAGAAATCTTACGATATATCAATGAAGCCCCATGAATAGAGTGGGGCTTTATCAATTTAAAAATATAGAATTATGAACAAGACTTATAAAAGCGGTATGATGGCGCTCAGTGCCGTCGCTTTCTTTACTTCCTGTTCGGAAAGCGAGTCGCTGCAGCAAGCCCATCTTTCTACAGATCAGATTAATTTCATTGCAAGCATGGCGCACCAATGGGATGCAAACACTAAGTCTGCTCCCCAGAATCCATCTTCCAGAAGTGCTGGGGTGAGGGATAATGAGGCGCCCATTCATGTGAATGCCAATCTTGCAAAATCTCTCTACTTGCATCCGGTGGTACAGGATGGTATCCATATCTGGAGCAAGCAAGGTACCCCCATCACCCGTTCCGGTGCACCCATCGAAGATGTGGAGCAGGAGAGGGTAGTGCAGACTCGTGGCAGTAAGAAAACAGGTCTCAGTGATTATTCGAAATTTGGTGTCACTGCTTTATATCAAAATGGAGATGCTTATGTATCATTATTCGATGATGCTACTGCAACCAATTCTGGAAAATATTGGAATATTTCAGATGCCTCTAACCACACCTGGCCTATTGGTTCCAATGTCTCTTTCCATGCTTATGCGCCTCATAGCTCAGAATCAAATAGCATGCTGAGTTCAAGTCCTGACCGTACAAATGTTCAAACCAATATTCATTATACGGCATCTTCTGCCGATATTGAAAAACAGCCAGATTTAATTGTTGCAACGAAGGCGGCACGGCGAAGTAAAACTGCTGCGAATACACCCGTAGATTTGCAGTTCTCTCATGTCCTCACGGCAGTTTCTTTTGCGATGAGTAGAGATTTGGCAGATGTGATTGGTAATGGTGCACAACTAACAAGCGTATCTCTGATGGGTATTCCTAATGAAGGTGATTGTCAGCTGATTGCGCAGGATGACAAACATAGCTCTTCATCCGCAAATTGGAATCTCGGTTCTGCTAAAGGCACCTATACATTTGATCTTTCAGCAAAGAATATCACTGTAGGTTCTGATATGGCTCTTACTGATGCTAATCAGACCTTGATGATGATTCCGCAGACCTTGCCTGATGGGGCAAAGTTGGAGTTTACGTTCAAACTGAATAGTCAGACTCAGGTCTTGACAGTTAATTTGAAGGGGCAAAAATGGGAGGCAGGACAGAGTGTCATCTACAAGCTCTCTGCCAAGGCAATCAATACCCTGGACGCTACTGATGTAACGTATCCTAGCACATGGACAGCGTCATCATTCCCTAAGTCATCCTTCATAGCAAACGATGCTATCGGTCTCTATGTGGTTGATAAGAATAATCAGATAGTGGAAAGCAACGTGAAGCTTACATTGGGAAGTGACGATAAATGGACCACAAGCAAGAAGTTCTTGATGTTAACAGGATATAAGTATTTCGCATACTATCCATATAAATCAGATGCTCAGAAGGTAAATCCCTCAGCATCTGACGCATCGGCTTTCTTTGCCAGCAAGATTAGTTCCCTTTCTCTTAAACTTGAAGCAGATCAGAGTGACAAATCCACTCTTTTGGCTCAGGATTTTCAGGTAGCAAAGGGTGTAGTAGCTGAGGATGCTTCCACTCTAAAATTCCCAATGGAGCACAGTATGGGACTAGCAGTCTTGAATAGAGAATCCAAATCTCTAGATCATTTTTATAAGTTGAAGGGGTACGAAGATTATACTTGGTCAAACGGATCTGTTCCAACGACAGCAAATGGTATTATTTCTTCTGGTCAGAAATTATTTTCTACAACAGCGACACAAGGTATCATGGTTGTTGCACCTAATAGTACGGTAACGTTTACCAATACCAGTACCGGTAAGGATGAATGGAAAACTAAAAGTGTTTCCATAACGATTAATGAAGGAAATAAGGTTTATTTTGGTGAAGCACAACTAAAACGGCAGCATTATGATGAGACTTATACGATGGAAGTTGGTGATATCTACTATAGTGATGGTGCCATGACCCACCAAAGCGAAGATCTAGCTTCTGGTAAAACACCGATTGGAATTGTTGGTTATATCGGTAGTGATTATTGGACTGAGAAAGATGTTGTAATTAGTGGAAAACCGGTTGGTGGTCACGCCTTGGTGATGTGTTTGAAAACTATTGGTTCTACAGGTTCAACGGTAGAAGCACAAGAAGATTATAAAATAAATAAGGATAATGGAGCGAAAGTTAAAGCATATATCGGCACAAGATATGCTTGGTATTCTTCGAATAGTGATACGGGAAGAAAACCCTTTGTTGATAGTAAGGATTTGATTGTTAATTCTAATAATCAGACTTATGGTTCTGGCTACACAGATACAAATTACTTAATCAATAAATGGAATTCTGAGGCAGCCGCAGCTTTTCATGCAAAGATTTACAATACGCTTCCGGCTAACTCATCCAAGTGTACTGGTTGGTTTTTACCTTCTGCTGGTCAATATTATGCAG
>JAIINY010000144.1:0-7526 GCA_022741625.1 Prevotella sp.
GTGGGACATAAAAAAGAGGTTTCAGCCCCCAACCGAACAGGGCGAGCTTCCGATTCAATTCCGTGCGCAATCCGAAGGTGAAGAGTGGTGAAGAGTGGTGAAGAGTGGTACGTAACTCTTCACCTCTCGCAACCCCAGTGTTTATCGGGGTTTCAGCCGATTTGGTGAAGAGTGAAGAGTAAAAAGCAGAGTGGTGCTTTTATAAAAAAAGCTCCCGACATATCGTTTTGTGCCTGGCAATGGCAGATTATTGCCCTGGTAAAGGGCAATGTTGTGCCATAGTGAGGCAATAAGCGATACAAGCCGCTTTACGCCTCGTCAGTACTATCATGGCGACCTCTCAGTAACGTCTTTGCGCCTTGTAAGTACTATCGTTGTTGCTTGTAAGTACTATCATTGTTGCATCGGTTTTACGTAAAAAGTCTTCGGAGTAACCTTTACTTGTTGCCGGAAGAATTAATGCAATAAGCCAGAGAAGCCTATACTTTCAGCCGCACAACAGCTGTTGTGCGCTTGCATATCAGCTGTTATGCGCTCGCCCAACGCCTGTTATGCAAGCGCATATCAGCTGGTGGGCGATGAATTGTTGGATATAAGTTCTGTGTATGTATATGAACGAGCTGAATCTTTGGTTTTTAACACTGATAATTGCGATTATTAACAGTGCCTACTCCGCCCCCATCCGGTAATTCTTTGGCGACAAACCGGTATGCTTTTTAAAGAAGGTGCCGAAGGATGAGGCATTAGGGAAGCTGAGATCACTGGCTATCTGCTGAATCGTCATGTTCGTATTCTTCATCAGATAAATGCTACGACGGATGATCGCCTTGAAAATCAACTGCTGAACCGTCTTGCCACATACCGACTTCACTATCACCGAAAGATACTTCGGAGTGAGACAAAGCTGGTCGGCATAAAAAGCTACCGTACGCTCACGCATGAAGTTCTCCTCTATCAGCTTCACCAACATCTCGAAAATCTCTATCTTACGTCGCATCTCCTTACCTTCCTTCTGGAACGAAGCAGAAAAAATGCTGCAAAGACGATAGGTTACCGCCATCAGAAGCAACTTCTGCTCATGCAAACTGTAAGTGTCATGCTTCTCCTTCTGTTCTAAATCCAAAAGCATCCGGGCATAAGAGGTCAGCATCTCCTCATATTCCGTATGAGCCACCGTGCACGACTGGGGATAGAGCGTAGAATATAGTCGCATGCTGACTACGGTATTTCCCAGCATGTGGAGAATCTGTTCCACACGATAAAAAAGCAACGTGTATCGGAAGTCTGCAGAGACTTCCGATACATGAAACAGGATTCCGGGAGAGAGAAAAACGGTCTCTCCCATAGACGCAACAAAGGATGTTCCATCTACACAGAAACGGAACATCCCTTGATGGCAAATCACTATTCCCACATAGTCGGAATAGAAAGGTTGCATCAGAAAATGAGGAAATTCATTTGCCTCATATATGATTATATTGTCTGTTATCTCCATTTTTTCAAATTGCTTGAACTGCGAAGATAACAAAAATATCAATCTCCTCTGATGATTGCCTTGATTATTTATGATATTTTAGCAGAATCCTGCCGCTTCCGGAAGAATCTGCTTTCTTGCCTTTATCTTCTTCCCAGGTTTTTCACATTTACATTCTTCAGCAGATACTCACGGGTCAGCTCCTTGATGTTGCGCTTGCGCCAAGGTATCACGAGCATCAAGCCAGCACAAATCAGACAACCATAGAAGGTCCAGCCTGCCATCTCCTTGATGGATACCAGCGTAGCCTGAACCTGTACCTTTCCCTTCACACTCATGGCAGCCATGTTCTGCGCCTCGGTCTCTGTCTTGCCCTGATACTGCATGCCTCTTACCGTCTGGTCATAGGTCTTTGCCGTCTCCAAGCTGGTACGGTCGTAATCCTGTGCAAAGCGGGTGACGTAATACTGCTGGCGATGCTGGAGCACATTGGTATAGAGCGCCGAACCAATGCAAGGGGCGATGACCATACGGACGGTGAGCATGATGCAGACCCAGGTGGACATGAAGCGGTAAGGCATGCGCTGATTGGCTATCGTGGAGATGAGCGAATAGAGCAGCATCATTCCCGTAGAACGGATGATGATAGGCCATTTTATGCGCTCATACATGCCGTCGTTCTGTACCTCGAAGTACATAAAGAGGGCGTAGCCTCCGATAAAGAGGAAGCCCAGACAGTACATCCACTTCAGATGAACATTCTTGGCTCTGGCGATGACTGCGAAAATCAAGCCCACGGTATATCCCACCATCACCCAGTTGCCCAGGGTGGCATTCTGCCAGTTGTCTATCTTCATTCCCACATTGGTGAATACATTCACAAACATGGCGCTGGAGTTGCAGACCATCAGGAGGAAGAACAGCATGATGCCATAATTGATGACCCTGAGCTGGAACACCTCCATGATAAAATAAGGTGAACGGCGGGTCTTCTCCAGATAGATGAACAGGGCGGTGAAGATGAGACATACCACCGTAGAGTAACGGATGGAAGAATCATCAAACCAATCCAGCGTCTTGCCGAACACCATCACATAGGCAAACGAGCAGAGCATGATGCTGAACACCGTGACATTGCCAAACTTCGACATCGTAATCGGGAACTTCGGCATCGGATACTTATGATAAGGCATGGTGAAGAACACGATGATGATGCCCGCCAGCATGAATGCCATCATGAAATGATACACATACTGCCACTCGTAAGCATAAGCAAGCCAAGCCGTGAGCCAGGTGCCCAACTGTCCGATAATCATGAAGAAGAGATAGATGACCGGCTGGGACACCATCTTTTCTGAATCCACCGCATCCCAAGCCTCCTCGGTGGTAGGCTCGCAACCCGGCGTGATATTCTTCGTTGCCTCAATGCCGAAACCATACCGGATGAGTACAAAGAGATGCGCCATCAGAAGCGTCTGGCGAACAAAGCCCATCAGCAGACTGCACAAGCCGAGGATGAACAGCGAATCGGTCTGGGCGCAGACAAAACTGAGCAAAAAGAGAATGGAGAATCCCACGATACACATCATCTTCTCTCTCCGGATGCACACCAGTTCGTAGAAGAACGGCGAGAAAGCCGCCATTCCTATCGACGTGCAGAAGCCCGCAAAGGCGATGTATTCCGACTGGATGCCCAGTCCGCTCATCATCTCTCCGCTGTTGGCGGAATAGACACCACTCATCGTAATCATCGGCACGAAGAGGATGATCATGAAGATGATGCCAAGCGGTTTCGGCACCCAGTCATAGAACGGATAATTCTTATATTCTTCTTCCATATATTACTTCATTTCCTTCTAGCTACTTTTTATTTCTCTCAGCCTTCACAATCACCATCATACCTGCTGCCAAGCGGGCATTGTCTTCCTTACTGAGGTTAGTGAAGTCGATTCTTACAGGCACACGCTGCTGGATCTTCACGAAGTTGCCGGCTGAGTTATCGGTAGGAACAAGAGAATACTTGGAACCGGTAGCTCCGGAGATAGCGGTAACGGTGCCCTCAAACTCCTTGTTGCTGATGGCATCCACCGTCATGCGGACCTTCTGACCTACATAGAGATTCTCTACCTGAGTTTCCTTATAGTTGGCGATGACCCACTTTTGGGCATTAGGAAGGATATAGGTGATGGTGGTTCCGGCGCTTACCATCTGTCCCTCTTCCAGGGTGCGGCGACCCAACTTGCCATCGCATGGTGCAACAACCACGCAATAAGAGAGGTTCAGCTTCGCCATCTCCACCGCAGCCTCGGCCCGCTGGATGGCAGCAGCCACGTTCTGCTTGCGGGTAACCACCTCGTTCACGCCCTTATAGGCAGCAGCCTGCTGTCGCTTTACCGACTCCAGTTTCTTCTTGGTAGCCGCATATTCCACTTCCAGCTGCTCCAGCTGGATAGGAGTAGCCGCCTTCTTCTCTACCAGGTTGCGATAGCGCTCGCAGTCTTTGGCAAGTTTGGCAAGGCGCACCTCTATCTCATCGATAGATGCCGAATAGACGGAAGCCGAAGTCTGGGTGGTCTGCTGGGTAGCATCAATCACGTTGGCACCCGCCTTGGCATCCTTCAAAGCAGCCTCAGCCTCCATCAGTCGGATGCGATACTCACGGTCATCAAGAACCAGGAGCGTATCACCCTTGTGCACCTCCTCGTGCTCCTTGAAGCAAACCTTGGCTACATAGCCCGATGCACGCAGGTTGACAGGAGAGATATACTGTTCTATCTGGGCATCGTTGCTGGTCTCGTTGGCATTATAATCCAGGAAAAGGCAGACTATCTTCCAGAGGCCGAAGGCGAGAATGGCTACGCCGATAAGGCTGGCGATGATCTGGCGGATGCGCTGCTTCTTCAATTTCTTCTGCATTTCCTCGTGAGAAGACTGAGTTGCTGCATTATCTTCGTGAGAAGTCTGAGTGGTTGCAGCATTTTCCTCACGAGCGGTTTCTATCTTGTTGTTTTCGTTCTGTTCCATTGTTATATTCTGATTGATTATTTCTTAATGATTCCTTTGCTATTTTACCTGATCTAATTGTCCGGTGAGTTTCAGGAGTGAGAGATTCGCCACCTTATATTTATAATAGGCGGTGAGATAATTGTTCATTGCCTCGCTCATGCGCATCTCATCCTGGAGAACGGCGGTCATCGTTCCTACACCCTCTTTATACTGGTCGGCTGTTACACTATATACATCCTGCGCCAGGGCGTAGTTGTCAAACTGCTTCTTGTAGTTGCGCTGACTGTTGTTCACCTCGCTCACGGCGTTCATATAGTTTGCCTGCATGCCTTTCAAGGCATCCTCGTATCCGATGCGGGCATTCTCCTCCTCCACTTTGGCACGTCTGATTTTCGAACGCTTCTCAAAGCCATCGAAGACAGGCACTCTCAGCTGGATGCCGATGCCGTTGGAACCATACCAGTGGTTTGATTCGCCCGAATGAATCCAATGTTCAATCTTATCGGTAAAGGCAGAATACATCAGGCTACCCGTAAGACTCACCGATGGCAGGTAGCCATCCTTGGCAAGTTTGGTCTGCTTCTGGGCAAGTTCCTTTTTCTTTTCCAGGAGCTGGAGTTCGTAGAGATTGGTGTTCAATCCGTTGGCATTCACCGTTTCTATCTCTCCCGGATTCACATCACTTACCTTGATTTGCTTTTCTGCAGGATAATCTATCACATACTTGAGCATGGTATATTGCTGGTCGAGCATGGCAATGGCGTTGTCGCGCTGCACGGTGAGATTCTCGATGTTGAGTTTCACACGCTTCACATCCACCTCCAGGGTCATCTGGTTATCGTAGAAAGCCTGGGTGATGCCATAGAGTTCTTCCAGGCGCTTGATGTTGTCATTCACCAGTCGGATCTGCTCTGCCGTATTCTGCGCCATGTAATACATCTTGGCAGTCTGCACGATGAGGTCTTCGCGCGCCTTCTCGTAAGAGAGCTGGTTGAGATGGTCTGCTATCTTGGCAATGTCGATGGCGGTGTTCACCATCTGGTTGTAGAGTGGCATCTGGAGCTGTAAGCCTGCCGAAGCATTATACTGCAGGGTTTTGGTTACATTGTAAGGTTTGCCGTAGGCAGAACCATCCGTCACGGAAACGGGAGGGGTGAAGTTGTCGTTCAACTGTGCCACGGCATTGATCTGTGGCAGCAGCTTCGCCTGGTTCTCGCTGATGGAATACTTTCCCTTTGCAATCTCGTTTCTACTTTTCTGCAGCGACAGATTATTCTCCACCGCCATCTGCAGGCACTGGCTCAGCGACAGAGTTTCCTGCGCCATCATTGCAGAAAAAGCTCCGAGAGCCAGACAAAAACACAATTTCTTTTTCTTGTTCATTTTTAATATGTTTCTTATGATATACAATATGATTGATGTCTGGTGCAAAGGTACTGCTTTTCTGTCGATTATCACTATTCACAAAATATCACAAAATGTTCAAAATTGCCGTTTCTTTTAGCGGCGGGGTTCTGAAAGCAAAAAGAGGGTGTGTCATAAGTCACACCCCCAACTGTTTATTTTTTCAGTTTATACATTTTTACCCAATCAATCTCCATTTTCACCGGCAACTGGGATGGGTCTGCCTTTCCTACCCAGCTGCCTTCTATCTGCATATCAATGAGCAGGTAAAAAGAATCACCGAAAGGATACTGTCCTTCCTTATCGGTCTGAATGCGAGGATAGGAGAAGGTCTTTTCACCATTGATAGAGAAAATGAGCTCATCTGGCAGAATCTCTACCGCATACACATTATACCCATTGGTATCAATCTTGCCTGTGGCTGAATGAGGAGGATTGGAATCCAGCTTCAGGGTATGCGTATAATAGGTATGAACAGTCTGATAAGCCATCGGATCATAGTTGAGATGCTCCATGATGTCGATTTCTCCACCCATAGGCCAGGCAATATCTCTATCCGGTAACATCCAGATTGCTGGCCAAGCGCCCTGTGCCTGTCCCAACTTGGCTCTTACTTCCACCTTACCATATTCTATCGTCTTCTTGTGCTTGGTGTATAAGCCGCCGGTGACAAAGCGTGCAGTATCAGCTTCCAACTTGCCATCACCGTTCAGATCATACTGATAGGTACCATCATTGTTTACGCCATAGAGGATGAGTTTGCCGTCTTTTACTTCGTAGAGGCGGTCATCATACGACATGTGGCGCTTCCAGTCGGGTCTGTCACGCGGAATCTTACTCCATGATTTAGCATCAAAGGAGCTTCCCTTGAAATCTTCCTGCCAAACCAGTTTGTACTTGTTGCTTTTGTTAGTCTTGTTGTCTTTGGCCATGCCTAGAATGCCCGATAGCATCAGCAGGCAGCACGCCATCCATGTAGATTTCATGTTCATAGTTACTGATATTTTTTAATCCGTGATTTAGAATTTCATTTTATAGACGTTGGTTTCTCTCTTTTCAAAGCCCAGGCTCTGATAGAGCTGGTTGGCAACGACACGGGATGGGCGCGAGGTGAGCATCAGCGTTACCTCTCCCCTCTTCCTGCACAGTTCCATCACCTGCAGAATCATCAGCTTGCCATATCCCTTGCCGCGGAAATTTCTATCCACCACCACATCTTCTATCCATGCCTTCCATCCGGTAGGGCATTGATAAAGGCAGAGGGTGGTCATACCGATGAATTGTCCATCGGATTCCAAGACATAGAGATGACTTTGGGATGAGGAGAGCAAAGAGTTCAATTCTTCCTCGGTGATAGTATGTACGCTATCACTCAATTGCGACAATAGGTTATTGATACTTGCCAAATAACCTGGTTTCATTTCTGTTAATTCTATCAATCTAGGTTCTTTCATGGTGCAAACTTAGCATATATTTCGGAGATTGCCAAGAATTGAAGGGAATATTTTATTTTTTTAATATAAGGAGAAAGGGCAAAAGCTTTGAATTTAGAAAGCTTTTGCCCTTCATATTTTTACTTCCAAGGATTCTCGGTTGGATAAGGCAGACTAGCTGGCTGGTTGTAAGCGATATCCTTGATGCC
>JAIINY010000145.1:0-7512 GCA_022741625.1 Prevotella sp.
AAGTGATTCCGCAAGGATTCAAACCTTGAACCTCTTGATCCGTAGTCAAGTGCTCTATTCAGTTGAGCTACGGAACCATTTTCTTTAGCTTTTTCAAGTTGTACACCCTTAGGGATTCGAACCCTAGACCCACTGATTAAGAGTCAGTTGCTCTACCAACTGAGCTAAGGGTGCATCTTCTTGATAGCCTCATTTCTGAATTGCGAGTGCAAAGGTACTACAAATATTTGATTCCACCAAATTTTTCTGCAGTTTTTTTTCAATTTTCTGCAAATTTTTTCTTGTAGAAGGTTCCCAACGTATGCTTCACACCCCGCTGATTGATACTGCAAAGGCGATAGGTTCCACTGCTTAACCTACTGATATCTATCAGATTGTGTTCGCTCACAAGGTGCTCCACAGCCGTACCTTGCAGGGTTTCGACCAGAAAGACGTTTGTATCCAACTTTTTGGCGATTTCCGGCAAATGTACGTTTTTAGCATCACAGCGCAACATCCTGGCGGCACCCCAGGTGGTCAACTTTTTGCTGAAATCTCGGCTGTTTTCCTGGGTAGCGCCACTTTCTATGCCATATCCGTCCATTGAAGTAACGGCAAAATAGAGTGGCTGGTCGTCATCTTCCGATTTCAAGAGCAGTTCGTTGCCCAGATGTCGAGCCGCAATGAGGTTTCTGGCATCTGTAACATCCACGGGATAATTTCTGCTCGCATATACATTATTATATATATAGGGAGTAGGAATCGCAGTACCATCGGTATATTCTGACGGATTATTCCATGAAATCTGAACATTTCCCTTTTCGCTTTTTACGCTGAGTGCCTGTGGCTGCTGCGGCTGGCGGTTGCTTGCCCAGGTCATCGGAGGAACGAGTGATGGATATTCGTTGAATCTCTCTGTGAAATCGAGGATGCCCTGCTTGTTGTCCAAAAGAAACTTGTTTCGGAAGAAGCAGTATCCCATTCCCATGCTGCGGGTGAGGTACATTTCGGGTGTCACGTCATCAATCTTCCATTTTCCTTCTTTCGGGTCGAGGAAGTAGATGCCGAGTCCAGGCACCACGATCTTGCCGTGGCTCTGCTCCTGCCAGTCGATGGCGAAAGGATAGAAGTTCTCGCCACGGAAGTACATCATCGGGAAGAGTTCGTCCATCAGTCCATCGCGCAGCCATCCCTGTGCATCCTGACAAACCTTGGTGTTGGCATTCCATCCGTGACTCCAGTAACGGCTCAGGTCATCGTATTTGCCCACTGGCGAGCAGCTCATCTTGACCCAAGGCTTTTCCGACTTCACAGCGTTGTGGATCTTCTCCACGATGCGGGTGATGTAGTTTCTTCCCTGGTCGCGGCTCACCTTGATTTTCCAGGTTTCCGGGTATCGGATATAGTCGAGGTGGATGCCGTCCACATTATATCGGTGGGTAATCTCGCGGCAGATTCCGGCAAGGTAATTACCGGTGCGGCTGTCTTCCGGATTCATATATCCATCGGCACCTATCTTTCTGATGAGTCCCGGGAATTTCTTCCGGAGGCTCTTGCATCCCAGCGCTTCCCATTTGCCTACAGGGATAGTAACCACCCAGGCGTGGAGTTCCATGCCGCGTTTGTGGCATTCATCGATGGCAAACTGCAGGGCATCGTAGCCCGGTGTCTTTCCCGGGAATCCCGAGAGGCATCCATCCCAAGGTTCGTAATCGGAAGGATAGATCATGGTGCCACGGATGCGAGTCTGGATGAGTACGGTGTTGATCTTTGCCTGCTGCAGGCGGTCGAGAATCTGACAGAGTTCCTGCTGCTGCTTCTTGGCCGAGTAGGGCGACTGGGAGTAGGAGTGAGGCCAGTCGATTCCGCCGATGGTGGTGAGCCATACGGCTCTTACCTCGTGCTTGGGCGCCAGACTGTTGTATATGATGCTGGAACCCGGCAGTATCTGCTTCTTTTCAGGTATATTGCGAGCCTGTGCAGGTAAAATACTGCCTAAAAACATTAAAAATGTATATAATTTCTTCATATTCTTTCAATTTGGCAACAAAGATACGGATAATTTTTCGTATTTCAAATAAAAATGTTACTTTTGCGGTGCAATTCGTATGAAAAAGTGCGATTAGGCTCAAAAAGAAGAGAGAATTCAAAAAAAACAATAAAAGAAAATGGTCAGTTTCATCATTAGTTTGGCAGCCTTGGTATTGGGCTACCTCCTTTATGGAAAATTTGTGGCGCATGTTTTCGGTCCTGACGACCGTCCTACGCCAGCAGTGGCAAAAGCCGACGGAGTTGACTTTATGGTGCTGCCTAGTTGGAAAATCTTTATGATTCAGTTCCTGAATATTGCTGGCACTGGACCGATTTTTGGAGCCATCATGGGTGCCTGGTATGGACCGGTGGCTTATCTTTGGATTGTGTTTGGCTGCATCTTTGCCGGTGCCATGCACGATTATATGAGTGGTATGCTCAGTATCCGCCATGATGGTGCCGGACTGCCGGAGCTGGTGGGCAAGTATCTGGGCGGCAACACCAAGAAGGTGATGCTCGTGTTCTCGGTACTGCTGCTGATGATGGTGGGTGCCGTGTTTGTATATAGTCCTGCCATTATTCTGGATGGCATCTGCAATTCGGGCTCGTTTGTGGGAGGTAAGATGTTCTGGATTATCCTCATCTTCATCTACTACATCATCGCTACGCTTCTGCCTATCGACAAGATTATCGGAAAGATATATCCTCTCTTTGCCTTCTCGCTGCTTTTCATGGCAGGTGCGCTGATGATAGGACTGTTCATCAAGTGGCCAACCTTGCCTGAGCTGTGGAGCAATCTGGCTTCCTGCAATCTCAACGAGAATCCGGCGTGGCTGGGTACGGAACCGTTCGTCCAGAAGAGTCCTATCTTCCCATGCCTCTTCATTACCATCGCCTGTGGAGCCATCAGTGGCTTCCATGCTACCCAGAGCCCGTTGATGGCTCGCTGCATGAAGAGTGAGAAGCTGGGCAGACCGGTATTCTATGGTGCGATGATTACCGAGGGAGTGGTAGCGCTGATATGGGCTACGGTTTCCATGTACTTCTTCTATTATGGAGGATGGCGTGAATGCGTGAGTCCAGAGGTGGCTCAGCAGTTTATCGCTCAGGTGGATGGCGGAAAGTCGCTCATTCAGAACTTTGATGCACCTACCGTGGTGAAGATTGTCTGCTCCAGCTGGTTGGGTGTGGCTGGTGGAGTGCTTGCCCTGCTGGGAGTAGTGGCAGCGCCTATCACCAGTGGCGATACGGCTCTGCGCAGTGCCCGACTCATCATAGCCGAGGCTATCGGACTGGAACAGCGTGCGATGCGTCGCCGTCTTTATATCTGCGTACCTCTGTTTGCCGTTACGATGGGCATTCTGGTGTGGCAGATGGAGAATCCTGATGGATTCAATGTTATCTGGCAATACTTCGGATGGGCTAACCAGACGCTGGCGGTCTTCACACTCTGGACTTTGACCGTGTATCTGGTACAGCGCAAGAAGCCGTTCATCATCACCCTGGTGCCAGCCTTGCTGATGACAGTGGTATGTTCTACCTTCCTGCTCCTCTCGCCGATGGCTCTGGCATTGAGCGAGCCGGTGGCTTATACGGGTAGTGTCATCGTCCTGGTGGTAGCGCTTGTCTGGTTCTTTGCCTGGTACAGACAGAATATGAAAATTAATAATAGCAACACATAAAAATGTTACGTATGAAAAAATTAGTTTTGGCAGCAGCAGCTCTTCTGGTAAGTTTGGGAGCCAATGCTCAGTTTGAAAGTGGAAAGCAGTATTGCGGCGCGTCGCTCACGGGTCTCAATCTCAGTTATAATGGCAGTCAGGACTTGAACTTCGGTGTTCAGGCAAAGGCGGGTTATTTTGTAGAAGATGACTGGATGCTCCTGGGTCATGTCGAATATACCCATTCTGGCAAGGATGGCGTGAAGGATTACTTCTCTGCCGGAGCTCAGGCCAGATATTATATCGAGCAGAATGGATTGTATCTCGGCTTTGGTGCCAAGGTGGCTCATTCGGGCAGCTACAATGACTTCATGCCGGGCGTGGAGGTAGGTTATTCCTACTTTGTCAGCAAGCAGGTAACCATTGAGCCGGCTATCTACTATGATCAGAGCTTCAAGAAGCATACTGATTATTCTACAATAGGTTTCAAGGTGGGAATCGGTATTTATCTCTAGTGTGATGGTGCAGCAATATTCTTCTGCATTATTGGAAAAGGCAGTGGGGGAGTTTTCCAAGCTGCCGGGTATAGGGCGCAAGACAGCTTTGCGCCTTGTGCTTTTTATGCTCCGTAGGGAGGAAGGGGATGTGGATCAGTTTGTGGATGCCATCGCCCGGATGAAGCGCGAGGTGAAGTACTGTCGTGTGTGCCATAATATCAGTGATACCGAGGTGTGCCCCATCTGTTCTGATCCCCGACGCGATGCCTCTGTCATCTGCGTGGTGGAGAATGTGCAGGATGTGCTGGCAGTGGAGAATACCCAGCAGTTTCATGGATTGTATCATGTGCTGGGTGGCATTATCTCGCCGATGGATGGTATCGGACCTGCCGACCTGGAGATTGATTCTCTGGTGCAGCGTGTGGCTGCGGGAGGAGTAAAGGAGGTGATTCTTGCCCTGAGCAGTACGATGGAGGGCGATACCACCAATTTCTATATCTCGCGTAAGCTTGCCGACTATCCCGTGAAGCTCTCTGTCATAGCCCGGGGCATCTCTGTGGGAGATGAACTGGAATATACCGATGAAGTGACGCTGGGTAGAAGTATCCTGAACAGAACACCATTTAATCAATAGAAATAAATGAATATCAAACAAGTACAACGAATATTGATGACCAACTTCCTCTTTATGCTGTTGGTGGCTTTTCTGCTGGTAGTTCTCTATGAAACGGAGATACTGACCGCCAATGATATCGCTGCCAACCAGACGATGATGTTCGGCATCCTGGTAGTGATGGAGCTTACCACCATCCTGGTGATTCCGATGGCGCTGAAGCTGTTCAGTCTGAAGGTAATCCGCCGCAAACTGTTGGCGGAAAAGGGCGATGCTCTGCTTTTCTGGGGCACTACCCGTATCAACATGCTCTGTCTGCCTATGCTCATCAATACCTTTATGTATTATCAGACCATGTCGCCTGCATTCGGCTATATGGCAATCATCCTTGTGCTCTGTCTTTTCTTCGTTTATCCATCTATCAGCAGATGTATCGAGGAAACCAGTGAGGAAGGTGAATAAGTGATGGCTTTATAGTTGACAGTTAATAGTTAAGATAGACATTGAAACTCTCGGTTATCATAGTAAGCTATAACGTGAAGTATTATCTCGACCAATGCATCCGTTCGGTGCTCCGTGCCTTCGAAGTGATGCAGGGGGATGATGCTTTATCTTCTTCATCTTCCTCCGGAAAGAAGGATGTGGCAGAGATCATTGTGGTGGATAATCATTCTTCCGATGGATCGCTGGAGTATCTGCAGCACCGTTATCCCCGTGAAGCATATCCGATGGTACGGTTTGTGGGCAGCAACCACAATCTGGGTTTTGCCCGAGCCAACAATATCGCCATCCGTCAGAGCGAGGCGGAGTATGTACTCCTTCTGAATCCTGACACCATCGTGGGCGAGCAGGTGCTGAGCGAATGCATCCGCTTTATGGATGCCCATCCCGATGCGGGAGCGGCAGGCGTGAGGATGCTGAATGCGGATGGCAGATGGGCGAGGGAGAGTAGGAGAGGATTGCCTACACCGATGGTTTCCTTCTTCAAGATGCTGGGATTCTGCAACCGGTGGCCCAAGCATCCACTGTTCGGACGCTATTATATGGGATTCCTGCCGTGGGATCAGCCGAACCAGATAGAGGTGGTGAGTGGTGCTTTCTGCATGTTGCGCCGTAAAGCTCTAGATCGGGTGGGACTGTTAGATGAGGATTTCTTCATGTATGGAGAGGATATCGACCTTTCCTATCGCATGTTGAAGGGCGGTTATCACAACTATTTTCTGCCTTTGGATATCCTGCATTATAAGGGAGAGAGCACGCAGAAATCCAGTTTCCGCTATGTGCATGTCTTCTATGAGGCGATGCTCATCTTCTTCCGCAAGCATTATGCGGGTATGTCGCTACTCTTGAGTCTTCCTGTCCGGACTGCCATCTATGCCAGTGCTTCCGTTGCGTTGGTCAGGATGTTGATGGCGAGAATGAGAAAGAGTCTGGGGTTCTTTACGCCTTCTGTGGTGGATGAATCGGAGTATCTGCTGTTTGATGCCGACAAGATGAGTTACGGGGAAATTCTGCATCAGCTTTCGCTCCGGGCGGATGATCCTGACAAGCTGGCTATCTATACCCGGGAGATCGGGAAGGTGATAACGGAAGGGGAGGTGATGGATATGGATGAAATGCACAATATATATAAGGTACGCGCGTACATTATATAATAGGTGTTCGTATAATAGTAGGTAGATTAGGAAATATAAAAGGAAAATATTTATTTTGGAGGAATATGGAAGATAAGAAGATTCGTTTAAGAGCTTTGGAACCGGAAGATCTGGATTTTCTCTATGAAATAGAGAATGATGAGAGCCTCTGGGAGGTGGGGGGCACCAATGTGCCGTACTCCCGACAGGTGTTGCTCGACTATATCACTACGGCTACGGCGGATATCTATACCGACAAACAGGTTCGCCTGATTGTAGAAAATGAGCAGCAGGAGGCGGTGGGCATCATCGATTTGATGAATTTCGACCCCCGCCATCAGCGTGCTGAGCTGGGAATTGTTATCAAAAAGGAACATCAGCATCAGGGCTTGGCACAGTTGGCTATCCGTCATTTGATGCAATATGCATCAAATGTGCTCCATTTGCATCAGATTTATGCCATTGTGGCGGAAAGTAACCAAAATGCCGTAAAAATGCTTGAAGTAGTTGGCTTTCAGGGTGATAAATTGCTGAAAGGATGGCTGAAGACGGGCAGAGGATATGAGGACGCATATTTTTTTCAATCTTTTTTGTAAAAATATAGCGGAAAAATTTGGTGGAATCAAAAAATTGTAGTACCTTTGCACTCGCAAATGAGAAATGCGCTATAAGCGGTTAAGTTAATATCTTAATTTGGTGCGTTAGTTCAGTTGGTTAGAATGCCTGCCTGTCACGCAGGAGGTCACGAGTTCGAGTCTCGTACGCACCGCTTCTGCACGTTTCGATTTCGCAAGATTATACATTGACTGGTGCGTTAGTTCAGTTGGTTAGAATGCCTGCCTGTCACGCAGGAGGTCACGAGTTCGAGTCTCGTACGCACCGCCGGTCAATTTAGTATAAGCTCCATTTAAATAAGTTTGGTGCGTTAGTTCAGTTGGTTAGAATGCCTGCCTGTCACGCAGGAGGTCACGAGTTCGAGTCTCGTACGCACCGCCAACTTTTTTTAAATACTCCTCCATAATAATGGTGCGTTAGTTCAGTTGGTTAGAATGCCTGCCTGTCACGCAGGAGGTCACGAGTTCGAGTCTCGTACGCAC
>JAIINY010000146.1:0-7461 GCA_022741625.1 Prevotella sp.
GGTTAAGCCATGTGGGTATCAAATAACAAAAGACGGTTATTCTGATAATATCCGCATGAACGAAAAAGATAAACTTTTATTCATGTTCCAAAAATCAATTTATGAATTAATACAAAACAAGAAGAAAATATGAACAAGCAATTCATTATCACGAATTTCGCCGCATTTGCTCTCATGCTGTTCCTGCCGACCGGATGCAGGCAGGCGGACGGCAAGCAGGATGCGGTGCAGAGTTATCGGGTCATAAAGGTCGCGGCAAGTCCGGTGGAAATCTCCGAGTCCTATTCCGCCGCCATACGCGGACGGCAGGATGTGGACATCCTGCCGCAAATATCCGGGCGCATTATCCGTCTGAAAGTGAAAGAGGGTGAACGGGTGAAGACCGGTCAAGTATTGGCTGTAATTGACCAAGTGCCCTATCGGGCGGCATTACGCACGGCGCAGGCCAATGTCAGCGCGGCACAGGCAAAAGTGGAAACGGCAAGAATCGAGCTGCGGGGCAAGCAGGCATTGTTTGACGAGAAGGTCATATCCGACTACGAGCTTTCTCTCGCCCGGAACCAACTGGCAGTGGCGTGTGCTGAACTCGAACAGGCAAAGGCACAAGAATCGGATGCACGCAACAATCTCTCCTATACGGAAATCAAAAGCCCGAGCAACGGAGTAGTAGGCACATTGCCCTATCGCATCGGTGCGCTTGTCGGTCCCAATATGGCACAGCCTTTCACGGTCGTGTCCGACAATGCGGAGATGTATGCCTATTTCTCCATTTCGGAGAATATGCTACGGCGATATTCGGCTCGCTATGGCTCGATTGACAGCATGATAGCCGGGACGCCGGAAGTGGGCCTGCAACTCAACGACGGCAGCCTGTACAAGGCGAAAGGACGTATTGAAACCGTAAGCGGCGTGGTGGATCCTGTTACCGGAACGGTACAAATCAAAGCCCTGTTCCCCAATCCCGACCGCGAACTGTTGAGTGGCAGCATCGGCAATGTCATCCTTCAAAACCCGAAAACGGAGGCCGTAACCATTCCCATGACCGCCACCGTGGAACTGCAGGACAAGATTATCGCTTACCGTCTGAAAAACGGACAGGCGGAAGCCGCCTATCTCACGGTGGACCGCCTGAACGACGGCAACCGGTTTATCGTAAAAGAAGGTCTTTCGGTCGGTGACACCATTGTCGCCGAAGGCGTGGGACTGGTGAGAGAAGGCATGAGCATAACCCCTAAAAACGAAACGAAATGAACCTGCGATTTTTTATAGACCGCCCGGTGTTTTCGGGCGTTATCTCGGTGGTGATTGTACTGTTGGGCATGATTTCCATGTTTTCCTTGCCGGTGGAACAATACCCCGACATCGCACCTCCGACCATCAACGTATTCGCAACTTATCCGGGAGCAAACGCTGAAACCGTGCAGAAGGCAGTGATAACCCCTCTGGAAGAAGCCATCAACGGAGTGGAAGACATGACCTATATGACTTCCACGGCATCGAATACGGGAGATGCTTCCATCAACATCTATTTCAAACAGGGAACCAACGCGGACATGGCGGCGGTAAACGTGCAGAACCGCGTGAACGGCGCACTGAGCCAACTTCCGGCGGAAGCCACCAAGACCGGTGTCACCACTGAAAAGCAGCAGAATGCCGAACTGATGACTTTCGCGCTCTATTCGCCCGATGACCGCTTCGACCAGACCTTCCTGAGCAATTACGTGAAAATCAATGTCGAGCCGAGGCTGAAACGTATCAGCGGCGTGGGAAAGGCACAGTTGTTCGGTTCCAACTACAGCATGCGACTTTGGCTGCGTCCCGACAAGATGGCGCAATACGGGCTTATCCCCGATGACATCTCTGCCGTACTTGCACGACAGAACATCGAGGCCGCCACCGGCTCCTTCGGTGCCAATCATCCTACCGCCAATGAATACACGATGAAATACCGCGGACGCTTGTCCGGAGCGGAAGAGTTCGGTGAGCTGGTCGTCAAGTCACTGCCGGGCGGCAATGTGCTTCGGTTGAAAGAGGTTGCCGATGTGGAACTGGGCGATGAATACTACAACTATTCCTCCGAGGTGAACGGGCATCCGGCAGCTATGATGCTCATCAACCAGAAAGCCGGGTCCAATGCATCAAGCACCATCAAGGAGATTCACGAAGTGCTTGACGACCTTAGCCGGGACTTGCCCGAAGGGACGGAATTCGTGGTGCTTACCGATACCAACAAGTTCCTGTATGCCTCCATCCACTCTGTCCTCCGCACCTTATTGGAAGCGATACTTCTGGTCATCGTGGTGGTGTATGTGTTCTTGCAGGACATCAAGTCAACGCTTATCCCTACCATATCCATCTTCGTTTCCATCATCGGCACATTTGCCGTGATGTCCATGATTGGATTCTCCATCAACCTGCTCACCCTGTTCGCGCTTGTGCTTGCCATCGGAACCGTGGTCGATGATGCCATTGTGGTGGTGGAAGCGGTGCAGGCGAAGTTCGATGAGGGCTATCAATCAGCAGTTCTCGCGGCTGATGATGCCATGAAAGGCGTTTCGTCGGCTATCCTGACCTCTACCATAATCTTTATGGCAGTGTTTTTCCCCGTAGCCATGATGGGCGGGACTTCGGGAGCGTTCTACACGCAGTTCGGTATCACGATGGCTGTTGCCGTGGGAATCTCGGCAGTCAATGCCTTCACACTCTCACCGGCACTTTGCGCGCTGCTGCTGAAACCCTATATCGATGAGCAGGGCAACACTAAGAACAATTTTGCAGCCCGTTTCCGTAAAGCGTTCAATGCCGTCTTCGACAGTCTGAGCCGACGCTATGTACGTGGAGTGATGTTCATTATCCATCGCCGATGGCTGTTGTGGAGCATCATAGGCATTTCTTTCGGGTTGCTGGTGCTGCTGGTCAATGTCACAAAGACGGGACTTATTCCCGAAGAGGACACCGGGACGGTCATGGTGAGCATGAACACGAAGCCCGGCACATCCATGGCTCAGACAAGTAAGGTGATGGAGCGTATCAACAGCCGTCTCGACAGCATCGGCGAGATTGAATACAGCGGTGCGGTAGCCGGTTTCTCTTTCAGCGGTTCCGGTCCCTCGCAGGCGATGTATTTCGTGACACTCAAAGACTGGGAGGATCGTAAGGGAGAGGGGCAGTCGGTGAATGATGTCATCGGAAAGATTTATGCCGCCACTTCAGATATTCCCGATGCCACGGTGTTCGCCATGTCGCCTCCGATGATTGCCGGGTACGGCATGGGAAACGGTTTCGAGCTTTATTTGCAGGACAAGGCGGGCGGAAACATCGCCGCTTTCAAGGAAGAGGCGGACAAGTTTGTCGAAGCCTTGTCGCAACGACCCGAAATCGGCGAAGTCTATTCCTCCTTTGCCACGGACTATCCGCAATACTGGGTGGATATCGATGCCGCCAAATGTGAGCAGTCGGGTGTGTCGCCCGCAGATGTGCTTTCCACATTGTCGGGCTATTATACCGGACAATATGTTTCCGACTTTAACCGGTTCTCCAAGCTCTACCATGTGACCATGCAGGCTCCGGCGGAATATCGTGTGAATGCGGAATCCCTGCACCACATGTATGTGCGCGCCTCCGATGGCGGCATGTCGCCTTTGAGCCGGTTCGTGCGCCTGACCAAGACCAACGGCCCGTCAGACCTCACCCGTTTCAACCTGTTCAACGCCATCTCGATTAGCGGGTCGCCGGCGCAGGGTTACAGTTCAGGGCAGGTGCTCGAAGCCATCGGCGAGACGGCACGTGAAGTGCTTCCGTCAAATTACACATACGAGTTTGGCGGCATTTCGCGTGAGGAAAGCAAGACGACCAACAATGCCACGCTTATATTCCTGCTCTGCATGGTTCTGGTCTATCTGATTCTGTGCGCCTTGTATGAGAGCGTGTTCATACCCTTCGCGGTTCTGTTGTCGGTGCCTTGCGGACTAATGGGCAGTTTCCTGTTTGCGTGGCTCTTCGGTCTGGAGAACAACATCTACATGCAGACCGGATTAATCATGATTATCGGCCTGCTTGCCAAGACCGCCATCCTGCTTACCGAATACGCCGGCAAGCGGCGGTCGGAAGGCATGACGCTGGCACAGGCAGCATACAGTGCGGCAAAAGTCCGCCTGCGCCCTATATTGATGACTGTGCTGTCCATGGTGTTCGGTCTTGTCCCGCTGATGATGGCGCACGGAGTGGGTGCCAACGGCAGCCGTTCGCTTGCCACAGGTGTAATCGGTGGAATGATTGTCGGTACTTTGGCTCTGTTGTTCCTTGTGCCGTCATTGTTTATTGTATTCCAATATATTCAAGAACGTGTTAAGCATAATTAAATGAAGAAGACAGTAATATATATCATATTGTCAGGATGGATGTTTGCCGGTTGTGGCACATACAGCCGGTATCATCGTCCTGACCTCTCAACGGAGAATCTGTATCGGGACGTACCGGCGGACATTGATACAACGACCATCGCGTCCCTGTCGTGGCGGGAAATGTTTACCGACCCGAAACTCCAGTCCTTGATTGAAACCGGACTTGAACGGAACACAGACCTCAATGTGGCACGGTTACGCGTGGAAGCGACAGAAGCCGTCCTGATGACTGCCAGACTATCATATCTTCCATCACTGGGACTGACTGCCGAAGGTAATGCCAATAAACATGACGGAGCAACGGCAAAGACATATAATGTGGGAGCGTCGGCAAGCTGGGAACTGGACATCTTCGGCAAACTTACGGCGGCAAAGCGTGGTGCAGCCGCCGCGTTACAAGGAAGCCGTGCCTACCGGCAGGCCGTACAGACACAGCTTGTCGCCACTATTGCAGACAGTTACTACACCCTTGCCATGCTTGACGCACAAATGGCAATAAGTAACCGGACTTTGGAGAACTGGCGGACTACCGTACGTACTCTTGAAGCGTTGAAAAAAGTGGGGAAATCAAACGAAGCCGGCGTATTGCAGGCAAAGGCGAACGTGATGCGACTCGAAGCATCCCTGTTATCCATACGCAAGAGTATTTCCGAAACAGAAAATGCCCTGTCTGCGATACTTGCCATGCCGTCACACTCGATTGGACGAAGTAATCTGGCCGAGGCTGCTTTCCCCGATACTGTCTCGATTGGAGTCCCTTTGCAACTGCTTTCCAACCGTCCCGACGTGCGTCAGGCTGAAATGGAACTGGCGCAGGCGTTCTACGCCACCAATGCGGCTCGTGCCGCCTTCTATCCCAATATTACCCTCTCGGGGACTCTTGGATGGACTAATAACGGCGGTGGCGTAATCGTAAATCCCGGACAATGGTTGCTCAATGCCATCGGTTCCCTGACACAGCCCTTATTCAACCGGGGCACAAACATCGCCAACTTGAAGATAGCCAAAAGCCGTCAGGAAGAAGCCAAACTGTTGTTCCGGCAATCATTGCTGAACGCTGGAAAAGAAGTGAACGATGCTCTGACTGCATGGCAGACGGCAAAATCGCAAATTGAAATCAATGCTCGACAGGTTGAAACATTATGCGATGCTGTGCGAAAGACAGAATCGCTTATGCGTCATTCCAATGCCACCTATCTGGAAGTGTTGACCGCCCAACAGTCTCTTCTCGAAGCGGAAGTGCAACAGCTACAAACTCGTTTTGAACGCATACAAAGTGTAATCAAACTTTATCATGTGTTGGGAGGAGGAATGTAACTGCAATAAATAGAAAAATTTGAAATTATTATTAGTGTTATTCATCTCGGATATTTTTCGTGATTCTGCCGCATGTAGATATTGTACGAAAGCAATATTTGGATTGTAAAATATCAAGCCAATGAAAATACTTTTGCAGCATAAAATATTTATAGGATACTTTCTTTTAATGGCGATCATTGGCAGCATGGTCGCTATTGTTCTGCACGAGCGTAGTCGTGTACAGAAAATAGAGAATGAATCAATCGCTATTTTTCAAACCCAGCACAATATCAATACCACACACCGCTATGTGACCACGTTAGTAACTTATGGTGAATCCGTCATGGTATGGAATGATGAGGATTCTGGGTGAAGTATAAGAATATCAGAGAAGGGGAACAATTGCATTTCGATTTGCATTTTCTTAACCGCATAAAGAAACAGTTCCCGGGGATAAAAGCTATTTCGCCTGAAATAACAGGACCTTATTCGCAAGTGATGAATAAAGCTAAAAGCGGACTTTTTAAGATTATAGGAATCAATGAAAACTATATGGGAATTAAGATACTTAAAATCAACGAAGATGGACGATATTTTAATAAAGGAGATGACGAGAATACCCGTAATGTTACCATTATCGGCGAAAATGTCAGTACGACCTTATTTAATAATCAAAAAGCGTTGGGTAAGTCGATCAACATTGCCGGTATTGATTTTAAGGTGATAGGCGTACTAAAGAATGATGATATTTTCAGCGCTTCGGAAATCAATTCGGTATATGTGCCCTTCTCAAGTTACATAAACTGTATTGACAATAAGACTCCATTGCGCGCTTTCTGTTTATATCTGAACAAAGAAGTTGATTCCAAGCGATTTGAGAATGAGCTGAGAGCCTTCATCGCTAATAAATACCAATTTGCTTATTCTGATAAGCAAGCCTTACAGATAATCAATTTTGAGACACAAACATCTGCTTTTGAGGGACTCTTTGATGGATTGAAAATGTTTATCTGGATCGTAGGAATTTGTTTTCTGATAAGTGGTATTGTTGGAGTAAGCAACATCATGTTTGTCGTGATCAAAGAAAGGAGTAGCGAAATAGGCATCCGTAAGGCTGTAGGAGCAACTCCTAAATCCATTCTTGTGTTAATGCTGACGGAATCTGTCATCATAACTGTAATCTCCGGTATCATCGGATTGATATCAGGTGCAGCTATTCTTGAGATTATAAATTGGTTGCTCGAAAGCGCCCGTCACGCGACAATGATAAAGCATGCAGAAATAGATATAAATGTAGCTGTTCTCGCTTTGGTTATCTTGATTTTGTCCGGTGTCATTGCCGGAGCATTTCCGGCTATGAAAGCATCTGTTATACAACCCATTGACGCCATTAGAAACGAAAATATAGGATAATGAAGACATTTAAGATTATATTAATTTGCATCTTTTCCGCCACACTGGCATTTGTTGCTTTTCGTTCTTCGCTAAGAGGTACAAAGGCAATTTACGAAACTACACAACCACAATATCGCGAGATCAAAGAGGAAATAAACATATCCGGCAATGTTTTTCCGATGAAGGAGATCGAAATAAAATCGCAGATATCGGGAGTCCTGGACAAGATTAATGTTTCGATAGGAGATAAAGTGCGCATAGGAGATTAAATATAAATTCAAGCAATCATAGCCCGTAATTCACTGAATTTGGCTATCTTTGCATAACATTTGAGAAAAACGGCGATTGGCAGGAGCTTTTCGCC
>JAIINY010000147.1:0-7427 GCA_022741625.1 Prevotella sp.
TCATAATCCTTGCCCTGGGCATCGAGCCAGAGCAGGAGAGCCGACTCGGTAGGGTTTCCGATAGGTTTGCCGCCATTCAACTCGGCTGTAGAGTTGAGGGCAATGGCAGTATCAAGCAGCGCTTCATCGCCCTGCTTGAGTTCCAGGGCACTCACCTGCATCTTGTTCTGGGTAAGCGTACCGGTTTTATCGGTACAGATTACGGTAACGGCACCCATGGTCTCGCAGGCATGGAGCTTGCGCACCAGATTGTTCGATTTCAGCATCCTTCGCATGTTGAGTGCCAGAGAAAGGGTAATCGCCATCGGCAATCCCTCCGGCACCGCCATCACAATCAGGGTAACAGCCATCATGAAGTATTTCAGCACAATTTCTGCCATATAGAAATAATCCTTGCCGCCCCATGCCGGATTGGTGAGGATATCGTGAATCAGGAAAATGAAGAAGGCTGCCACAGATACTACAGAGCCTACCTTGGAAATCATCTTAGCCAACTTGTCGAGCTGCATGTTAAGCGGTGTCTCCACCGAAGTCTGCTCAGTAGATTTCTTCGCCACCTTACCAATCTCGGTAGCATCGCCCACGGCAGTAACCACGAACTCGCCCCTGCCATTCATCACCATGGTAGAACGGAGGATGATGTTGCGAGGATAGGCTCCATCGCCACCGCCCTCCAGAGATTTCTCGGTAACGGGTTCACCCGTCAGGGGAGATTCATTAATCTGCAGGTCATTGCAGACGATGAGTTCGCCATCGGCAGGCACCTCGTCGCCCACTTCCACGAGTACCACATCTCCCACCACCACATCGTGGCGCGGAATTTCCATCACCTTACCATTGCGGCGCACCTTTACCGGCTGCTCTTCGCTGAGTGCCGTGAGCAGATTAAACTTCTTAGCAGCATCGCGCTCAAAGTAGAAGCCTACGGTAGTAGCAAGGAAAACAGCCACGAAGATACCGATGGTCTCCAGGAAATTCTTTTCGATAAAAGCGAGGATGAGGGATACGAAAGCCGCCACAAGAAGTATCTGGATAATCGGATCGCGATACTTATCCAAATACAGTTTCCATAATGAGGTACGTTGAGGAGGGGTGAGCACGTTTTTGCCATGCTGTTCCCTACTCTGTTTTACTTGTTCGTCGGTAAGACCGATTCTTTTGTTTTTGTCTATGTCCATTTCTGAATAGAAATACTTTTCTTTTGTACGATTAATAAGTACATACGCACGTGTGCGCACATAATTTGGTGCAAAGATACGCTATTTTTCTGATTCAAGGAAAATTTTTAAGATTTTATTTGGTTATTTGCCTAAAATCTAGTATCTTTGCACTCGAATTTGATAAAAATTCAATGGACTTGTAGCTCAGTTGGTTAGAGCAACAGACTCATAATCTGGAGGTCCTAGGTTCAAGCCCTAGCTGGTCCACTTTGAAAATCAAGCAGTTAAGCAGAAATAGCTTAACTGCTTTTTTCATTTTTGGAAACATGCTTGAAACGGCGAATTCAAGCTTGCAGAAAGAAAGTATCTTCAAAAAGCAACACCGTAATTTCTCTTTTAAAATTTGCAAGCTAAAATTGGCAGAAACATAAAAATAAGATTTTAACGCGAACCTGTATTTAGCTTTTATTAACAAGACATTATGCAGTCATCTATGCGTTACTGCATCTATATTAAAATAAGACTTTATGAAATTTTATGGAATCAAAGATAATAACATTAGTAGAAAAAGCGAAAAAAGGGGATACAGATGCCTTTAGCATATTGTATCAGATTTTTTATCCCAAGATGAAGGGAATATGTATCAAGATACTGAAAGAGGACAAGGACGATGTTGACGACCTTGTCCAAGATGCTTTTATACTTGCTTTAGCGACCATTAAGAACTTGAAGAATAGCCAAAGGTTTAGCCAGTGGCTTACAAGCATCACAACAAATCTTGCTCTTAAATATCAAGAGAAAAACAATAAGGTACAATTTATCTCTTTGGCGACTTTAGATGAAGCTACAACTGAAGGAATCGAGGAAGAGGTCATTCCTGAATCGACTATCACATACGACAAGCTAATGGCTGCCATCGAAGAATTACCAGAAGGATACAAGAAAGTTTTCAAGATGTATGTCTTGGATGGTTTGTCACATCAAGAAATAGCTGCCATTCTAAACATTGCCCCACATACTTCTTCTTCGCAACTGGCAAGAGCGAAAGTGATGCTCAAAGGACTACTGGATATCAAGACCTTAGCTGTACTCATTTTAACATTAATCGGAATCCCTATATACAAAAACTTCTTAAACAAAAAGCCATCTTTGCCTCAAAAAGAGACTTCCCTTGCAAGCCATAGAAGTGCAAAAAAAAAAAGAGAACAAAGTTACTCTACATAACAATAAGGAGCTTCCTGTTTATTCGAGTCCAAAACAACGCCCAAGAATTATCGCAAGTAATATGAATATCACAGTCAACCATGACACTACGCAAACAAGTATTATACTTGCTATAGATTCTATTGATAACAACAGAAATATCACAAAGAACTATAATGATACCATTTTCCATATTGATAGCATTTTTAGCTCTAAGAAAAATGAAGAATACAATTATATCGTCGAATATGACCAAGTAAAGAAAACAGGCAAATGGCACATCATGGCATTAGGTTCTCTCGGAACAAGTATCATACAAAATACATACAAGATGATAACAGGCAAAGACAATTCGGCATCAAGTGGGCAACCTTCAGAACCAAAAGACTTTACGACATGGGAAGACTATGCTCAATATTTACACCGTATCACCCCAGGTGAACCAACCCAAGAGAATCTTGCCATGGAAGAAATTGCTGACCATAACCAAGGAAAGATTATTGAATCCGAGCATCACAACAAGCCTATCACGATTGGTATTGCCGTAAACAAACGTATCGGAGGAAAGTTCAGCTTTGAAACAGGATTGAAATATTCATTCTTAAAATCCGATTTCCGTTTGGGTACAGGCAATTACTTTGTTGAAAAAGAACAGAAATTGCATTATTTGGGCATTCCATTGAATGTGTCTTATCAGTTGATTAGATATAAAAAACTATCTGCATATAGTTCTGCTGGAATAACTCTTCATATTCCGATATTTGGAAAGACTACGGCAGATTATATTACCGATGGTATTTCTGTATATGCCAATGATTGGAAAGTGACACCTCCAACACAGTGGACGACAAACACAAGTTTGGGCATACAATATCAATTTGTACCTAATGTAAACTTGTTTGTTGAACCAACACTGAATTGGTACATTCCAAATGGAAGCAATATCAAAAATAGCTGGACAGAGCATCCATTTACCTTTACAATTCCTATTGGAATTCGGTTCACATGGTAAATTTGGTGTGATTTGCATGCAGTCTTTTGGCATGGTTTGTATCTATATTGATATAAAGGTCAAAAAGTACAAAAGAAAAAAAATCATGCAGAAACGACATACAGACAGAAAAATGTACTTCCATGATTTGGAGGTGACATCTCAAGAATATTACATCGACTATGTTTCAGCTTACACAAAGCTAACCCCTGAGAGTAGTATCTTGGAAGTCGGTTGTGGCGAAGGAGGCAACCTTGCTCCCTTCGCCAGATTGGGATGTAGAGTAACAGGAGTTGACATAGCGGAATGTAGAATAAAGGATGCCAAGGCTTACTTTTCCGAAATAAGTGATACCGCAACTTTCGCTTGTTGTGATTTCATGAAATGTCCTGTGCCAAATCGTGACGAAGATAAATATGATGTAATCCTATTACACGATGTAATAGAGCACATTCCAGCAAAAGAGCCATTTTTGGCACACATCAAAAACTTTTTGAAACCGACAGGTGTGTTGTTTGTTGGTTTTCCTGTATGGCAAATGCCTTTTGGAGGACATCAGCAGATTTGCAAAAACAAATTTTGCTCACATCTACCATTCATTCACTTGCTTCCCAATCCTTTATATAAGTTATTACTAAAGATGTGCAAGGAAAGTTCTGGAACCATCAAAGAACTGATGAGTATAAAAGAATGTCGAACAAGCATCGAGCTTTTTGAACATCTTATACACAAATGTGGATATTCTGTCACTGACCAAAAACTATGGTTCATCAATCCCCATTACAAACAGAAGTTTCATCTTACACCTAGACTCTTACCCCATTGGATGTGGAAGTTGAAGTATAGCCGTGATTTCTTCACCACTTCATGTTGGTATGTTTTAAGTAATCAAACTAAAAAATGAGACTATGAAAAAGTGTTTATTTATCAGTTTGGCTTTTGCCTCCACTATTGCACTTTCTTTTATGGGGTGCAATAATAGTGCAAATATAAACGAAGAAGATTTACAAACAATTCCTTCTTCTAAAATTGGATTGAAAGATATTGGCAGCTATTGGCACCTAAAAGAGAAGCTGTATGTGGTTCACAAAATCTGTATAGTAGAAAGCCTACCAACAGCAGACTCTGCACAGATAGCAGAAGATGCAATAAACAGAGATGAAGACGCTACCTATGATTTGTTTGAGAGCGTAAATACAACTATTCCGTATCAAAGAATTACAACAAAAGACAAAAACGGAACGGTATTAGTTGATGGTTTCTTAAATAAAATTTCTGATGACAAGAAGAATCTGATTTATTCTATCACGCCATTTGGATTCGAAAGTATAGTATTAGGGATGTTATATCATGAACGAGGTGTGGAAGGAAAATATTTCTATAAAGATCTCACATCAGAATATCAATATAATTATCCTAAAGTTACAAGTGTGAAACTTTACAACTATTTCGAAAACCAATAATACACTATGCCAAAGCCTGCATTTTCGCCAAGCTTGGCATATCGGAAGAATCTAATCAAACTTGGATTTCTTGGCAGAGAATGAAGTTGAATGCGAGAATGTACATCCAAAGAGCAACATCGTAATTCCTCTTTCAAAATTTGGTGGTTTCAATTATTTGCCGTATCTTTGTACCATATTAAAAAGGGAGAAAGGATTATGGCAAACAATGAATACAGAAAGCTGCCTATAGGCATACAATCTTTCAACAAGATAAGAGAAGAAAACTATCTCTATGTTGATAAGACTGACATCATTTGGGATTTGGCGAACAAAGGTAGAAGGTACAATTACTTGAGCCGTCCTCGCCGATTCGGAAAGTCTGTGCTCATTGATACGCTACAATGTTACTTCGAAGGAAGAAAGGAACTCTTCGAAGGTCTCAAAATCATGGACTTGGAAAAGGACTGGAAGGAATATCCCGTGATTCGACTCGACATGAGCCGTGGAGGCGCCAATGCGGAAACCTTGTGTTCATACCTGAATCTGCGATTCGGATACTACGAAGAGAAGTATATCATCACTCCCGACCCTACCGCCCAGCTTGCCGACCGCTTTGACGCCATCATTACGACGGCATACAAACAGACGGGCTTGAAGGTTGCCATCCTCATCGACGAATATGATTCTCCACTCCAGCACTCCTGGAAGACCCCGGAACACGAAGCATGTACCGAGGTATATCGTGAAGTCTTTGCCATTTTAAAGGCCGATGATGAATACGAGCGTCTGGTCTTTATCACAGGCATCACCAAGTTTACACAGATTTCCCTTTTCTCCGTGCTCAACAATCTAACCAACATCAGTTTCCTCCCTGAATATGCAGCCATCTGCGGCATCACTGAGGAGGAGATAAAAGAAAACTTCAAGCCTGAACTTGAAAAAATGGCAGAGGTAAACGGATGGACTTTGCAGGAAACCCACGACAAACTGAAGGACTACTACGACGGTTACCATTTCAGTCGCAGAAACATGGTTGACATCTACAATCCTTTCAGCCTCATCAATGCGCTTGACACCCAGGACCTCAACAGTTATTGGGCATCATCGGGAGCCACATCCATGCTGCCGAAGTTCATCAAGGATGCAGAGTTGCGCCTACCGGATTTTGAGGATTGCATGATTCTCCGCAACACATTGGAGACTTCCGATGTTACTGGCGGAGGTCCAGAACTCTTCTTATATCAATCAGGTTATCTCACCATCAAATCGTGCGTAGGAAATGTCTATCACTTAGGCTTCCCAAACGAAGAGGTAAAACAGGCGCTATACGAATGCGTACTGCCTGCATTGACCATGCGACAAGAAGCTGATATGCCATCGGTTTGAAGGTGGAAGTAGAGCACATGCTTTCTACCGGTAGAATCGACCTCATTGTCAAAACAACTCATCACATCTACGTAATAGAGTTGAAGTTGAGAAACAATGGTGGTAAGGAAGCTGCCATCAAGCAAATTCAAGACCGACAATACCTGGAGCCTTTCAAGGCCGACAAGCGAAAGGTAGTAGGCTTAGGCATAGAACTAGACGAAGAAGGCAAAGGCATTTTGGATTGGGAGATGGTAAATGAAGAATAAGGCAACAGGGGCATGTCGTTACTTGATACGGCATGCCCTTCATTTTCGAGAATGTCATCTCGATGAGCTATCATCTTCACGTTTCTTCTTAATTTGCCCAAGAAGCCAGACGATTGAGTAAGAGTATCTGGCAAAAAAGAGGGCAACTGGAGCTTTTGCAACCAAGTTGCAGAAACCTTTTCGTAATTTTGCAACCGAAATAGAAAAAGGAACTGAATGTTCCTGGTTATATAAAACTAAAAGTATTGCAAAATTATGGAAGAAATGAAACATTCTCACGAACATCATCATGAATGCCATTGTGAAAATTCTCACGAACATCATCATGACTGCTCATGCGGCACAGAAGAACATGAGCACCAGGGGTGCAGTTGCCACCACCATCATCACCATGAAGAAGGCGGTTTGAAATCCAAACTCTTTCTGATAGGAGCAACCATCATCCTCCTGATTATCGCTGTTTTCATCGAAAAGGAATACAGTCTGGCTACCTGGCAGTTGCTCCTCGTCTATCTCATTCCTTATTTATTGATAGGACATGAGACGCTGGGCGAAGCTGCAGAAGGTATTGCCAAGGGCGATATGTTTAACGAAAACTTTCTGATGGCTATTGCAACCATCGGAGCACTTTGCATCGGATTCTTCCCTGGATCAGATACAGAATTCCCGGAGGCAGTCTTTGTGATGCTCTTCTTTCAGGTGGGCGAACTCTTCGAAGGATATGCGGAAGGAAAGAGCCGCGACAGTATTTCGCATCTGATGAATATCCGACCGGATGTAGCGAATGTTGAAAGAAACGGAAAAGTAGAGTCGGTTTCGCCGGAAGACGCCAAGATAGGAGAAACGATTGTAATCCGTCCTGGAGAGAAAGTACCTCTGGATGGCGTTGTTGTTGAAGGAAGTTCAGCCTTGAATACCATTGCCCTGACAGGTGAGAGTATGCCACGGGATTTGAATGAAGGCGATACTATCATGTCCGGTTGCATCAACCTTT
>JAIINY010000148.1:0-7399 GCA_022741625.1 Prevotella sp.
CCCGTTATAAATCCCGTATTCTTACGCTTCAGGGCAGCCACCTCAGAAGCATATCGGCTTACATATTGTTGATAATTCTCCTTGATATTCATACTTTTTCTTTATTTTTCTTTTTTGATGTGCAAAATTAGGGATAAAATCTAGATTTCCAAAATAAATTCTCTCATTTTAAGTCTTTTATACTTATATTCGTGATAGGAATCTGGCTTTTATGAACCCTTGGCAGTAAAAAGTGCTATGAAAATTTGGCTGTTCTATAAAAAATAAGTAATTTAGCACCGAAATAAAAATAGCTATTTAAATGACAAGCCAATGGGGACTTTCCATTCTATAGATGAATTGATTAAAACTCTTGACCGGGAAAAGGTTTTGCTGAAGGAGATGTTTGCCAAGCGACATTCCCTTCAGTTTCGTTATGACTATGCCTTGGAAATGACCGAATACAAGGAGGAGCGCATCCGATATTTGATAGAAAATGGAATGATTCGTGATACGGGCGACTGTCTGGAGATGGAAGACGTGTATCAGAAGTTCTTCGAGGATGTGCTGGAAGTGAACGAGGAAATCAATGTTTCTTCGGTGCGTGATTATATCTCTGTGTTGAATGAGAATATCGACTATTATCTCAAGGAAAATAACGAATCCCGAAAATATAAGTATCTCAAGGAGGTGCGCCGGTGCCTGAAGACCATAGCCCTTGCCACCGTTCGAAATGTGTTGGATTTGAAGCGTAATATGGATAATACTTATAAGAATGAGCCTAATTACGAAATCAAGAAAACGAAACTCCAGCGACTGAGCGAGAAGTTGAAGAACATATCTCAGCTCATCACCGAGAGCGAACGGGTGATAGATACCGATCAGCCCGTCTTCTTCTCCATGGCGATGGATGTGCAGATGAAAATCGTGGTGAATGATGTACGCCTGCAGCTCAACGAGTCTTATCATAATCTGCTGGAGATAGAACGCCAGATTATCCAGTACCTCAATATGATAGATTATCAGAACCGCATCTTCGAAAAGGTGAAGAAACTGAAATATCTGAAAGACCAGTTCCGCTGGGAAGAGGCTACGGATCTAAGACAGGTTATAGCCACCCGGAATGCCGTTTGGATGGAACCGCAACCCAAGTATTACATCAAGTTGTCGATGGATAATCTTCGCACATCCGATGAGGCTCTGCAATGCATCAGCATTCTTTCTGAAAATCTGAAAAAGAGGAAGGGCCGCCGGCTCGATTCTTTGGCAGAACCTATCCCCGATGATTATCTCAAAGGTAACAGGCTGAAGTTGGAGGCGGTGAATCTGCAGGAAATCTATAATGCCTTCTCGGCATCGAGTACCCATCTCTTTGCTTTCGTCATGAATTATCACTATGATAAGAAACAAAGCCGGGAAGATAAGCTCGTGTATTTTTGCCAGATAGCTTCGCAATATGTGGATAAGTTGAAGTTTACGGGTAATTATGCCGAATCGGATGGAGTAGAATATCCGATGATTCTCCCGAGATAAGGATACGATTCTCCCGAGATAAAAATGCTTTTTTTCCAGATAAAATCTGGATAAAATAAGACGACAGAACAATGAATAAATTGAATTATACAGAAGAAATCTTTAATATCTTGAGCAGGGGTGGATTCATATCCAACAACAGTGTTCAGGCAAAAATCAAGCGGTATTATGATGCCATAGAAGACCATCAGGCAGAATATGATGAGTACTACCAGGGCATCGGATTCCATCTGGAAGCAGGCGATGGCTACTTCTTTTTTACCCGTAAGGAAACCAAGGTTGATTTGCAGCGTAAGTTGGAGGCGGTGAGCAAATGGATAGATTATCTCACCTTTCTGAAGACTTATAATTCTGCCTTCGGATCAGGGTTGGTATTCTCTGCGGCGGATATCGTGGTGAGAATCAACTGCGATATGGAACTGAAGGAATTGGCAGGAAAACTCTTCAGCGAGAAAAAATCGTATGACGAGATAGTGGAGAAACTGATCAGTGAATTGGAACGAATGGGATTCATTGAGCAACAGGATGAAGTGGAGAAAACCTGGAAGGTATTGGCTTCATTCCATTATATCGAGGAGTTGATAGATTGCATATCTATTACCGATGATGCCGAACATACCGGAGAAAAAGATAAAGAAACGGATAAGGAAAAGGAGGAACAGCCATGAGATATCTGAATAAAATCATATTTCTGAATAGT
Source organism: Prevotella sp. (assembly GCA_022741625.1). Taxonomy (GTDB): domain Bacteria; phylum Bacteroidota; class Bacteroidia; order Bacteroidales; family Bacteroidaceae; genus Prevotella. The sequence continues at coordinate 2,213 of JAIINY010000148.1, forward strand.
GCCCATATCCCATACGCCGAGGTGAAGCTCGATGGAAACGTTCATTTCATCGGCACCCAGGGTGTGGGCAAGAGTACCTTGCTCCGTGCGCTGCTGTTCTTCTATAATGCTGATAAGTTGCGTCTGGGCATCCCGAAGGAGAAGAAATCGTTTGATGCCTTTTATTTTCCATATCCCAATTCATACATCGTCTATGAGGTAATGCGTGAGAATGGGGCCTACTGTGTGCTTGCCTTGAAGAATCAGGGACGAGTGATGTTCCGTTTCATCGATGCCCCGTTTGATAGCAAATGGTTTATCGATGAGCGTAAGCTGGTATATGGCGAGTGGAGCCAGATACGTGAGCAGGTGGGGAAGAAACATGATATATCTTCGCTAGTAAGCAGTTATGAGATGTATCGTGACATCATCTTCGGCAACAATCGACGCCAGGAACTCCTGCCTTTCCGCAAGTATGCCATTGTAGAGAGTGCCAAGTACCAGAATATCCCTCGCACCATCCAGAATGTCTTCCTCAATACTAAGTTGGATGCCGATTTCATCAAGAATACCATCATCCGCTCGATGAGTGATGAGGATAACAGCATTGACCTCAACTTTTATCGTGAACAGATCAAGGAGTTTGAACAGGAGTATAAGGATGTGAGCCTCTGGACGAAGAAAGAGAAGAATGGCGAAGTGCTGATTCGCCGCATAGCCGATAAGGTGATAGATGCGTATCGCACCTTGCTGAACAATCGCCGCCTGATTGGCGAGGGGCGCAGGGAACTCAATTATGCAGAGCGTATGGCACAGGAACTCCTGCCGCAATATCGTCTTGATATCCAGGAAAGTGAAGCGGAATGCAACCGGGTAAGTCGTCTGATAGGTGAGGAACAGGAAAAATATGGAAAGGAGCGTGATAAACTCTCCCGTGAATTGGGGGTACTCGATGCGCAGCTAAAGAAAACTGCCGCCAAGCGCAAGCATTATGAGGAAATTCATATAGAAGATATCTTGCAGCGAGTAGAGCAGGAAACCATCATAGAAGATGAGCGCAGGCGACAGGAAGCGATGAAGGCAGAACTGGAGAAATCCTATCAGAACGTGGTGGATAAGTATAAGGCTCTGCTCGAACAGCTGGATATGGATTTGCGTGCTTTCAGAAACAGCAAGACCACCTTGCTCAATGAACATCAGGCAGCCTTGATGACCCGGAAGGAAGTCCTGATGCAGGAATGGAGAAAGGCTGAAACGGAAACCAGAGAGGTGTTTCAGAAGAAGATTTCTGCTGTGGAGGAGATGATGGCGCAACTGGTGCATGAGGAAACTGCCTTGAAGATTCAGAAGGCAAAGGTGGCTCACGAGAATCCTTTTGCCCGTGAGATGGAGACAAACGAACAGGAGATTGCCGAATTTACAGCCAGACAATTTCAGGTGGAAACCGAGATTAAGGAAGTGGAACTGCGCATTGAAACCTTGCGTCAGGAAGCCGAGAAGGAATTGGAGATAGCAGAACTGAAATACCAGGCTTCGCTCGATAAACCCAAGAAGCAGAAAGCAGATGTTGAGGCTGAAATCAGAAAAATTCAGAATCTCCTGGAGAAGAGCAAAGGCTCGTTTTCCGAATGGCTCGACCAGAACAGAAAGGGATGGCAGGAGAATATCGGAAAAGTGGTAGATGAGGAGGCGATACTATATAATAATGTATTGAATCCGCAATTGGTTGCCGATTCTTCGTCATCATTATCTTCTTCGTCTTCATCGTCTTCATCTTCATCATCAACCTCTGCTTCTCTCTATGGCGTAAGCATCAATCTGGCAGCTGTAGAGCGAAAATTCAGAACTCCCAAGGAATTGAAGGAGCAACTCGCAGAAAAAGCACAACTTCGTGCAGACATCATCAAGCTGCTGAATGATTTACAGAACCAGCATGAGGAGGACAATAAAAACTTGAAGGGGAAATATCAGCTTCAGATAAGAAAGCTGAATGAATCGCTTTATGCTAAAAAGGCAGAAATACAACTGTTGCCTCAGACGGAAAAGAAGCTCAAGATGCAATTGCTGGAGTTGAAAAACCGTTTGGAGAAATGGCGCAGCCAGCAACTGTCTGAATTGGAAGATAAGCAGAATGCGCTGGTTGCCGATAAGGTGAAAAAGGAAGAACTGAAGCACCAGCTGGAGACGGATTTGCAGCGCAAACTGAAAGCGCATCAGGCGGAATACAACCGGCAGGTTAAGGTGGAGACTCAGAAATATGAAGTCTTTGCCCAGGATATTCGTACCCAGATAGAAGATAAGCAGAACCAGATGGATGCCCGCAGACAGGAAATCATGAAAGTACAGCACGATGAACTGCATGGCAAGGGTATGGATACCCAGGCTTTGGATGCTTACAACAAGCGCATAGCAGAACTGGATGCTGAATTGGCGTTTATCAGGAAGAATCGTGATGTGGTGGCGGTTTACCGAAACGACAAGATAGAACTCTTTGACCAGGAATCTTCCGTAAGACAGGAACGGAAAAACAAGGCTGAGGCTTTGATGACGATTGAAGATAAATTCAGGCAGCGCAGTGAACGACTCAAGCTGCAATTGTCTGTGGCACAGGAAAAACTGGCTAAGCAGCAGACTGCTTTAAGAAAGCTGGAGGCGGGCTTGAATGCAGTAAAGAACTTCCGGAGCGATGCAACCTTGTGCCCGTTGGGTAGTAGTGAGATTGGGGAGAAAATCACCACCAAGGATTGTCTTGCCATCGTAGAAGAGCTGAAGCGCCAGATATATGAGGATAGCCGTACGCTCGACAATTTCAAGAAGCAATCGCAGCAGTTTCTGGGTATGTTTTCTGCTCACAACACCTTCCATTTCAATGTAAGTCCGGTAACGGAAGAGGAGTTCATCGCCTTCGCATCCAATCTCTGCGAGTTTGTGGATAATGATAAAATCTCGGAATATCAGAAGCGCATCAGTGGAAGATATACCGACATCATCTTCCGAATCTCCAAGGAGGTGGGTGATCTTACCCGAAGGGAAGGCGACATCGGCAAGACCATCAACGATATCAACCACGATTTCGAGGAGCGGAATTTCGCAGGTGTTATCAGGGAAATCGCCTTGCGCCCGCTGAAGAGCAACGACCAGCTGATGATCCTCCTCTTGCGTATCAGAGACTTTGCGGAAGAAAATCAGTTCAATATGGGAGAGATGGATCTCTTTGCCACCGAGTCACGCCAGGATGTGAATGCCAAGGCGGTGAAATATCTGCTTGCTTTCATGAAGGGGCTTCTGGATGAGCCTAACCGCAAGCAGTTGCAGGTGGCAGATACCTTTAAGTTGGAGTTCCGCATCAAGGAAAATGATAATGATACGGGATGGGTAGAGAAGATAGCGAATGTGGGATCTGATGGCACCGACATTCTGGTGAAGGCGATGGTAAACATCATGCTCATCAACGTGTTTAAGGAGAAGGCTTCGAAGAAATCGGGCGATTTCAAGATTCATTGCATGATGGACGAGATAGGCAAGTTGCATCCTAACAACGTGAAGGGAATCCTCGACTTTGCCAATCGCCGCAACATCCTGCTGGTAAACAGTTCGCCAACTACCTATAATGTGGAGGATTACAAATACACCTATCTGCTTAGCAAGGACAATAGGGCAAATACAAAGGTAACTCAATTAATCAAGAGATTATAAAACCTCTCGTGTATGGAAATATCGGCTGATATGATATACTGGATAAAATGAAATACTGGATGATATGGAAAAGTTAGGATTGGGCGATGCCCGACAGATATTGGCAATGTTGAAGGGTGAGGAGATAGCTTCGTCGAAGCTGTCTCCTCGCCTCACGGCTTTGCTGAGGCAGGAAGGGCTCCTGATGTTGAAGAACAATGGCAGTAGAGGCAAATATCGCATAGCCGAGGCCATGCGAGAGAGTTGCCGTACCTTATTGGTTCAGGATTTTGGCTTGAAATGTTCTTTAGAAGAATGGATTTCCGCTTCTTCCTCTATGCAGACGAGGGCTGATATGGTTAGGATGGTGGGTGATTCAAAGGCTAAGAAGGTGAATACATTTCGTGGCTTTCTGGTAGATTGCTATGTTCAGATAGATGCTATGCTTGATGGAAAGCCATTCATACTTCATCCGATGGAGGGCAGTTCCGTTTTCATCAATCAGCCGGATCGTTTCGAGATACCGGAAGACGTGATAGTTGTGGGTATGGAGAATGCTGAGAATTTCATGCAGATTCGGTTGCAGCGTTGGCTTTTCGATATCCTGTTTCCTGGTAAGCAACTCCTGTTTGTCTGCCGTTATCCACAGGAAAACCTGGAGAATCTCAGGTCATGGCTTCTCCGCATTCCCAATCGTTACGTTCATTTTGGCGATTTCGATTTAGCAGGAGTTCATATCTATCTTTCAGAGTTTTATGCCTATCTGGGTAATCGGTCTTCCTTCCTGGTGCCATCTGATATCGAGGAAAGATTGGACGAAGGCAATGCCGCGCTTTACAATCAGCAATATGCTAGATTCAGGAATATGGCAGTAACGGATGTCCGCCTTCAGCCGCTGGTCAATATGATTCATCATTATCGCAGGGGATATGAGCAGGAGGGGTATATAAGATGATAGGGATATGATTCCTGATGGAGATTATTTCTGATGAAAAAAAAACGCCTCATCACCAAATTATTTCGTTTTTATCGCCCGATACATCATGTAGTAGGCGTATATATAAGCCGATGTCGTTGTTATCATACTGATGATGTTCACGCTGATGAGGGCTGTCTGCCGGGTGTTACCTGCCAGATAAAATACAGCTACAGGGAGTAGATTCGAGCATATTAGCCATACCATGAAAACCAGGATAAGGGCTATGCCCAGTTTGCGCATGTTACCTCTGTGCTTGCTGTACAGATGGCAGCCGGCTATCAGGGAAGCGATTACGGAAATCAATACCATAGTGCTTTGTATCCAGGTGAGAATCGTTGCCGTGGGGGTTATCTGTCCGTCCTGCATCATCGTTACAAAGTTGAACTTGAAGCATTGGCCCAGGATGAATGAGAGCACATAGTAAAGTACCATCAACTCGCTGCAGCGTCGTAGTAATTTTACGCCTGCCGGTAGCGTGTAGCGGAATATTCCCCATAAAGCTATAGGGGCGAGCTGCAAGACCAGTTGCTTGATGGTAACCAGGATGGGACTTA
>JAIINY010000149.1:0-7348 GCA_022741625.1 Prevotella sp.
GAACTTATCCATAGCAGAAATGAGCGGCAAGAAACTCGACTAGTTCCGCAAGGTCTGTGCAGCGGTACTTTAGATACCTTGCCCCCACACGCCCTGAAGGGGCAGAAGCTCCTAGCCAGGGTAACACCCTGGGTATAAGCGCAATCAGCCTTACACCCTGTAAGGGTAAAAGCTTCCATCACCAGAAACAAGAACAATACTTCCTGACAAGAATCTCAGGTTTGGTATCTTACCTCTGATTGCCACCATATTGTAGTCGCACTGTTCTATGGTTATTTATCCTAGCACTGTTCCTAGGGTTATATTTCTTGAATTTATAATAAAGGAGTACAGTAACATTCACTTATTTTTGTTTCTTTAGCAAACTAAGATTTTCTTTTTTTGTCACAACTCGTAGGTGGGTATTCTTATCATGGAACAGTACAAACTCTTTGACAAGTTTGTCATCTACAAATTTTGTTACAGTGCTACTATAATCATTCATGTTTATTCGTTGATAGAGATATTCCAAACCTATTATTTCTATCCACTTGTTTACTAACTCTTTGAAAGTAACATCATAATGATCTACTTGAAAATCTCCTTTATTCAGGATACGATCTCCTGATAAATCACTATAGACAGGAATATTTTCATTATTTTTTTTAAGAATACTTTTTCTGAAAGGTTCAATTATTGATTGTTGTACTGCAGTACGACACGCAGCAGCTATATTTTGCCACATATACTGTTCATTATTTGCCGGATGTGCTTTCAATTTACTGAAACCGATATCTTCCATCACTCCATTTTCTAATATAAGCCAAAAGCACTTTCCATTAGCTCGATGATTAGTTTCTGCTTTAATTATATATTTAACAACCCTCATTAAACCCAGAGTTTCATCATACCAATCAGGATGATATAATCTAAAGAAATCTGTCATAAATGCTGTTTCTTCCTCTGTAGTGTACTCCCCTATTTTATGAGAGTTCAAAATCGTCTTAAGTTTATTTTTACCTGATGTACAGTTCATGTCTTCCTCTTCCATTTATTTTCTAAATTTTATAATTTCCTTACCCAACATAAAGATAGGCGCACCATCAACATATTCCCTATCATCTATTCGTTTTTGGGAAACTAAACGATGGACGTCAAGATTACCTAGCGTTACTTCTTCATCAAAGATATAACAGAAATAGTTACCCTTTGGTTCCCTTGGGTAAAGGGTTTCATGCATTCTATCCTTTTTGATATAAGCATGGTGGTGCACATGGAATACACGATACTTATTTTCATGTTCACATCCATGTTCATAAAGCACAACAAATGGAACCGTCATTCTATCAAGCTGAGCCTTAACCTGACCACCTTCACGTTCTTTACCAACACGAATATTATAGATAAGCGTACCCTTGTCATTCTGTCCTAGAATCCAATTGAGATGAGCCTCATCATGATAGCAACCTACCAAAATCGTCTTATCAAGATACCTCTCAAGATAGTGCATCGTCAAGAAAGAAGAAGGTACCTGCATGCCCTCTGCCAAAGGAGAAACCTCTGGCAACAACTTTTTGGGATCATCCCCTATCTTGCATGGCACTACATAAAAAGAATCTTTTAATTGAGACAATATTGTGGCATTTTCACCAGCAAACTGCTCGCCATTATCCAAAGCTAAAGAGTAGTACTTCTGAGTCTCTCTGTCATCATAAGGTGTAAAGACCTTGCCTAACAATTGCTGGAAATGGTCCTGTATATATCCCACAGCACTAACTCCCTCCTTAGCTGTCATCGCATAAAAGTCAAATTTAGAATTAAGCATCTGTTGGATTTCCTTTCGGAACATATACCTCACCTTATCTTTCCACGCTTTCTTCTCTCCCAGCTCATTACGCCCATACAAGGCAACAACGAAGAGAAAGTTTACATCATAGTGAGCTATCAGGAAAGTGTCTCTATCAAACAGACGGTTGTCAAATTGGCGAGACAAGAAGTCCTGCTTTCTATTATCAGTCAACTTGATATCATCCTCAGCCTTCAACGTTTTCTGCTCTGCTGAAATGAAAAAGTTAGGAATTACATTATAACCTTCCGTAACATCATCACGAAGTCTAAAATGGTCTTTCTGCTCTTCCTTATCTCCATCATTAAACAAATCCAGATTCCACTGAATAACATTTCTTGCATAAGTAAACTGCTTATATACAGATTCCTTTCCTATCTTATGCCCACGCTTATAGTACTTAGAATCACCTATATAATATATATCTTTCTCCTCTTCATTATTGGTCAAGTTCTGGTAAGTATACATGTGATCAACTCTCTTGCCATCACCTTGGTCTTTCAAATCGGCAGGCAGTTTTTTATCACCCACCAACTCATCAATAATAGCCTCGAAGACGATATTGAAGTTCTTAACCAGAAGATACTCCTTATCATCAGTATCAACATTAATATCCTTACTATGGGCAAAGAAAGCATGACAAAGTTCCCATAAATACAAAGCTTTATCAGAAAAGTACTTATATTTTATTTGCAACAAACGTACCTCTCCCATACCATCCAGATAAGTTCTAAACTTTTCTCCGGTAACCAAAGGAAAGTTCACATTTATCTGAACAGGGAAACCATATTTGTCATGTATATAACGTAAGATAGAGAAGAAAATGACAAGCAGTTCTTCATCAAAATTAATTTGACGTTTCTTATTAACAGGATTCAGATAAACTGGTTGTTTATTCTGGATGATAGCCATTGACTTATTAATCGTTTTGGCCCAATTAATCTTGTTATATCCAGAATGAATGTTTCTTAGCACAAAGAAAAAGAAATTCTGGTTCTCCCTATTAAACTTTTGCAAAGCCAACAAAATATCGAGGAAGGTATTACATTGATGCAATCTTCCATGACCCATTTGTTGAGAGTTCTGCTGTCTTACTATAGTATTATCAACCTTACTATCACGAAAAACGCAAATCGCACGATATATCCAAACAGACAATTCATAGATGAAATCATGCTCCTCCTGGGTTAACAGATTTTGCCGTTCTAAATTTACAATATCCTCAGGTTTACAATGCCCAAAGATAAGCTCTTTACCATCTACATCCTCCATCAAAACCTTAGGAAGTATAAACACACAGTCCTTCAGCGTAGGGTTATAGTAATACCCCACGTAGTTAACGCTAACCATACCGTTAACGTCCCTCAGATTTGTGATTCCATCAAGTGTCTTTCCTAAAACCTTGATAGGATATTTATGTTCCTCTATGATAATATACATAAGTACTTTTTATTCGACGTTATTCTCACCGTTTGGATTGATCTCCAGATTATTCAAGAAAAGGGCAGCCTTCTGTTCATTAATATCTCCGTTGCTTTGGAAATATTCATGAAATTGAATGGTCTTGCCATCCTCGCCTTGGAATATCTTTCGGTCATAGCCGTAGTCTTTGAATACATCATTGTACAGATAGAAAATAACCTTGCCGACAAACTTCTCTGCATCAATAACATGATTATTAGCACGACAGAAGTAGAAACCCAGTTTCTTATCTTCCGATTTCGTTACATCAAATATCTGTTCATTAACTTTCTCCAAGAATGTAGTCCATGAATATTTCTGACCATTAACCTCAATTTTCCAATTCTCTTTTTGAGTATCTATAGGCATATACTTCCAGTCCCAACGACGCTTAAAAGCGGAATCAATTGGGAAAAGAGACTGGTCACTGGTATTCATGGTTGCCCAAATGTAGAGGTTGTTAGGCAATGCGAGCACAATTCCATTCTTAATATCCTCTACGATATTACCATCATAATCATCGTATATGGCATTCAATGAGTCTGGAATATTAACCTTTTCAAACTCTTTGCTAAGATATTTTTGTATATCCGTATCTGCAACTATTGGGTATGTAGAGTAACCATCCTCATTTCTATCCAGCAACTGAAAAAGGTCGCCAAAAATCTGTGCACAATTACCACGGTTTATCTCTTCAATAATAAGATACTGAGCCTTAGCTGTTCCATCTTCAGCACTGCAATAGAATTTCCACGCTTTAACATAAGCTTTCAAAAAAGCCTGGGCCACAAAAGCATATTCTATCTGCTTTGTACAACTTTTCTCGTTTCCCTCCTTATCGTACTTTACATCCTCATTCATAGTCGGCTTATAGCATCCTACAAATGTAGAGTAATCGCTATCAGGATGGAATGTGGTACGAATCTTGCTCTGATTCTTCGTTTCACGTTTAATCTTAAACGATTTTCCAGTTCCTGGTGCTCCGTAGAAGATTTGTTGCAATGCATTTTTGTTTTCCGAAGACCTCTTACCAATACTAGAACTAATTGATGGGCTATAGAAAGACTTCCATCCTTCCGATTGAAGAAGCAAGTTTAGGCAATCTTGATTTGCCAGCCCTTTTACTATAGCCCCAATCAAACTGCTAGAAGCATTAATCGTATTTGCAATATTAAGAACAGGAGAATCGGTAAAATCATTCGAACGCTTTATATTTTTACCACCACCCCAAGACTCATAATTCCACAAGAAATTTACCAGAAGCTCTTTATCAGCACCATTATAAGAATTGAGAAAATACTCTGCCTTTTCCTTGCAAGCATCTTTAGTTTTCTGGTCCTCTGGAATACTACTATTATCTTTGCTAGGATGACAAGCCTCATACATGTCGGACGTAAAGCCCAAAGCGTCTAACTTGTCCTTATACTTAATCAATTCGACATAATATTGACAGCAGCATGCGGCTATATACACCCATTGATTAGGTATTACCAGTAAAGACTTTCTTGAACTTACCTGCAATGTGTACAAGAAGTACTGCTCAATCTTGTAATCACCAAAGGCATGAAATTTTGCCTTGAACTCATCAGGCAAAACACAGTCATCCATATTTGAATGAGCAATGAGCTCACTCAAACTTGTTTTCAGTATACCTAAATCTAACAATTCGTCCATACTATGACTTATTTAATAATTGATTGACTATTTCTTGTGCTAACCTTTTTATCACAGGCACAGCTACACTATTCCCAAATTGATGATAAGCTTCTTTCTTTGAAACTACTATTCGGAATTCTGGATTAGAAGAATTATAATTCTGATTATCTGCACATTCCGAATATTTCCATCCATTTCCTATAATCCTATACCCCTGTAATCTTCCTGCTTCTACAGGTGATAGCGTACGAGGATTTTTATCTGCCTGATCTATTAATATTTCACTGCCATCTTTCCAATATCTTGCCGAAATCGTACTACAGTATTCACTATCACCAAAGAATTTACGATAACCGAAACCTTTGCCATTTGCCATATTACGTTCCTTACGTCTCTGGTGACCTTCCCACATTCTATCAGAAATAGTAAAGTCTGCCACAGCATCATCAGGTTCGAATATATCAGAAACCCTAGTAGGCATAGTTCCTTCCTTTAACTTTGATTTGTCATATATAGTATTACCATTTGCGTCAATGCCATAAGGGAACTTAAACATTTCTACATTGATTGCTTTTTTATACCATGCAATGATGAATAATCTTTCCCTGTTCTGAGGAACACCGAAATATTTAGCATTAAGTACTGTATATGAAACACCATAGCCTAACTCTTCCAAGGTTGCTAGAATTACCTTTAAAGTATTACCTTTATCATGACTCTTCAAACCTCTAACATTTTCTAAAAACAAGACCTTCGGAGGACAACCATGCTCTATCTTATACTTTACAATATTTGCTATATTGAAAAACAATGTGCCCCTAGTGTCTTCGAAACCTCTTTTGAGTCCGGCTACGGAAAACGGCTGGCAAGGAAATCCACCACAACAAACATCAAAATCAGGAATATCTGCAGGATTTGCCTTTGTTATATCTTCATTAAAATATTTATAATTTCCCAATGAGTCTTTTTTGAAAAGATTTGGCTCTATATCTTTATAATTTGCCTCATAGGATATACGTGCATATTTATCCCATTCACTTGCAAAAACGCAATGAGCTCCCACACTATGCATAGCCGTATGAAAACCACCAATACCTGCAAATAAATCCACAAAAGTAAAGGTATGAATTTCTTTTTTATTATTTTTTTCCATACCTTATTTTTTTAATTCTTTAATAGTTATGTAACTTTCTTCTTCATTTTTGCACAGAATATCCCTATCGACTTCTTGGATGAAGTCGACAAACGAGATGCCTAAAACCTGGCAAATATGATGAAGTTCTATGATATCAAGGCGGCGTTCACAAGTCTCAACCTTGCTTACGAACGCCTGATTAACTTTCAGTAGTTCAGCGAGTTGAACCTGTGTTACCCCCCCCATTTCGCGCTTGCTACGCAAGCGACCAATGACTTGGTGATATAAATGTGAATGTATGCTCTTGTCCATTTTTTACTTTAATTTTAGGCGCAAATATATATTCTTTTATCGGATATACCAAAATCGAATATCACATAGAATCAAATCTACAATCGTGTAATAATTCATAAAAAAGAAGGCTTATGCTTGGTTGTTTCAAGTTTTTATCTTATCTTTGCGGTAGAAACAAAAATGATGATTATGAAGTCAAAGGAATACTATATATCACTGATTTTATCTCATGCCGAAGAGCTGAAAAAGAACTTCGGAGTAAAGTCATTGCGCCTTTTTGGCTCAGTTTCCAGAAATGAACAGAAAGAAGGTAGTGATGTTGATATATGTGTAGATATGGAACCCAAAATGTTCCTTGTGGTTAGATTAAAGCGATTTTTAGAAAACTTACTAGAATGCTCTGTTGACATAGTAAGAATGCACAAGCATATAAATCCATTCCTTCTTAAAGAAATAGAACATGACGGAATATACATCATCAAATAGAATAGTTGGCACCTTAATACAAATTAAGGACGCTATCAAACAATTGCAAGATTGGAACAAAGATGTACAGACTGTTGATGATTACTATTGTACACCTGAGGGAATGAAGAATCTTGCAGCTAGTTGTATGCTTATAGAGGCAATTGGAGAAGGAGTCAAACTAATTGACAGATTAACACAATCTCGCCTATTAATTGAACGTCCAGAAATACCATGGCAAGATGTTATTGGCATACGTAACCATATTGCACATGGTTACTTTGATATAGACGGAGATATAGTGCTAGATGTCATCAAGAACAATCTCGATGACTTATTAGCAGCCATCGAGTATTTTATAGCAGAATTCTAACTATCCCAACATCCGCTGCAGCCCAGTCGAGCCCCTTCAGCTCTTCTTGGCTGCACCACTTGCTATCAGCGTGCTCACGCCTCCTGAACCCATTAGCATCGCCTTTTGGCGTACACAGAAAGGCAGTCATGGTTATCGA
>JAIINY010000150.1:0-7336 GCA_022741625.1 Prevotella sp.
CCATACCGTTCCAGCATCATGCGTACCTTTGGTGCTACCGTTGAGGGTTCTCCTAGTATGAGTACACGTGCTGGTAAGAACATCATTACCCGCGATCCTCATCATCCTGGTTCTCTGGGTACAGCCATTTCTGAGGCTGTAGAGTTGGCTACCACCACTCCTGGCTGTAAATATACCTTGGGTTCTGTATTGAATCACGTGGCTTTGCATCAGACTGTCATCGGTCTGGAGGCTGAAAAGCAGATGGAGATGGCAGGTGAGTATCCTGACAAGGTGATTGCTTGTTTTGGTGGCGGTAGTAACTTTGGTGGACTTGCCTTCCCATTCATGCGTCATAACCTGAAGGGCGAGAAGCATACCGAGTTCATCGCTGCAGAACCAGACAGCTGTCCTAAGTTGACTCGTGGAAAGTTTGAATATGACTTTGGTGATGAGGCTGGATATACTCCGCTGTTGCCTATGTTTACCTTGGGTCATGACTTCAAGCCAGCCAACATCCATGCAGGTGGTCTCCGTTACCATGGTGCCGGCATGATTATCTCTCAGTTGGTCAAGGATGGTTATATGCATGGTGTAGATGTAGCTCAGACTGAAGCTTTCGAGGCAGGTATGCTCTTTGCCCGTGTAGAGGGTATCATTCCAGCTCCAGAGAGCTGTCATGCCATTGCTGCAACAATCCGTGAGGCAAAGAAGGCTACTGAAGAGGGTAAGAATACGGTGATTCTCTTCTGTCTTTCTGGTCATGGTCTCATTGATATGCCATCATACGAAAGCTATCTCAATGGAGATTTGTATGATTATAAGGTGAGTGATGAGGAAATCAATAAGTTCCTCCAGACTGTACCTCAGGTAGATTAAAGATTAAAAAGAAATAAGAAAGCCAGCCTACAGGAATGTAAGCTGGCTTTTGTTTTTATGCTTGAAGCCACTCTTCGATGGCCTTTGCGATAACGTCGAAGCTGGTAGTAGGTTCGAAGCGAGCCACCACCTGACCCTTCTTGTTAACGAGGAACTTGGTGAAGTTCCACTTGATGTCTGCGCTTTCCTTGTAGTTAGGATCAGCCTCAGAGAGCATCTTGTCGAGAACGGGGTAGAGCGGATGAGTCTCGTCCCAGCCTGCGAAGCCTTTGCATTCCTTGAGGAATTTGAAGAGAGGAGCGGCATCTTCACCATTTACCTTGATCTTCTTGTAGCGCTGAAATTCTGTGCCGTATGTAAGTTTGCAGAACTGATGGATGCTTTCATCAGTACCAGGAGCTTGCTGACCAAACTGATTGCATGGGAAGTCGAGTATCTCGAAGCCTTGCTGGTGGTATGTCTCATAGAGCTTTTCCAGTTCCTCATACTGAGGAGTAAAGCTACACTTGGTAGCTGTGTTAACGATGAGCAGTACTTCGTTAGCGTACTCTTTGAGGGAAACTTCCTTTCCCTTTCTGTCCTTAACGGAGAATTCGTAAACGGTTCTCATTTTTAATTTGTATCTAATTTTATGTTTATTTCTATCCTTTTTTCTTCGACTTTGGAGAAGTTCCTTTGTCGCCGAATCATTATCATTGTGCAAAGGTACTATTTTTCTTTTAGAAATAGTAAATAGTTTGCATAAATTTTCTAAAAAAATAGCCTGAGTTATCATTTGTAAGGTGCATAGGAGGATATAGGTGGTTGGGTGAAATAAAAAGAGTCCGGGAATTTCACAATCTCCGGACTCTTTCGTCTTCTTTCCTAACTCAAAATATAAAATAGGAGAGAAGCCTTACGATTAATCTATCATTTAACTTTTCTAAGAACTTGGTGCAAAGTTACACATTTTTTTTGTAAGTTGTATTATATACAACGTTAATTTTTTTTTTTTTGCGTTAAAAAAGTGTTAAAAACCCGTTTTTGCTCTCTTTTTTTTATTTTTGGGACGGTTTTATGGCTGTTTATACGCTATTTTTTACCGAATAGACACAAAAATAGGCAGAACGTTTTGCTCTGCCTATTCTCGTGTGTAGCCTTATAGAGTACAGGTTTCTGTCTCTTATTGCTTTATTCCTTGGTTCGTTCGCGATATTCGCTAGGAACAATACCCAGTTCTTTCTTGAATACCTTGGAGAAGTACTTAGGGTCGCTGAATCCTACTTCGAAAGCGATGCTGGTAAGCGGATCATTGGTCTGCTGCAGCAATTCGCAGGCTCTCATGATTCGAATATGGCGCACGAAGTCGATTGGTGTCATACCTACAGCTTGCTTGATCTTGTTGTAGAGTACACTTCGGCTCATACCGATGGCATCAGCGATGTCGTCTATCTTCAGGTCTGGACTGCCCATATTGTCGGTCACATACTTCAGAATCCTACCCATGGTCTTGTCGTTGATTTGACTTTCCATGAATGCATAGCTCTTCAGTTCCGACTTTTTCTCCTCTGCCAGTCTTTCCTTTTCCTGGATATCGAAGTTCAGCTCACTGAGCGTCTTTCTTGGCTCTGTAGCTGCTTGGAAGATTTCTGCTGCTTCGGCATTTCCTGAATTTCCTGAATTTTCAGTCTTTCCAGCATATCCAACTTTTCCGTTCTGCTTCATCATCTTGGCGATGTCTGTCTGCGTAGCCTTGCGTTTGTTGATGGCAGCCTCGATACGTCCCATCAGGTAGGAGGTAGAGAATGGCTTTGTAAGATAGCCATCCACTCCCTGTTCGAATCCCTTCAACTGGTCTTCCACACTGGCTTTTGCCGAGAGGATGATGATAGGTATATGCGAGATGGTACGGTCTTGCTTGATTTCACGTATCATCGTGATACCATCCATCACAGGCATGGTTACATCGGTGAGGATAAAGTCTGGCATCTCTGTGCGAGCCTTATAGAGACCCACCTTGCCGTTTTCTGCCAAGAGCACATTGTACTTTTCTTCGAGTACGCTGTTGAGATATAGGCGCAGGTCGGAGTTGTCTTCCACAACAAGAATGGTGAGATTCTTGCTTGGTTTGTTAGAGGCTGTACCCTTCTGGTTTTCCTCCTCTTCGTGCTTTGCCTTTTCTTTCTTCTTTTCTTCTTCCAACTCCTTCAGGTACTTGGATACGGTGGTATCGTCTATTTCGCCTTCAACTTTTTCCATCTCATTGCCTTCCTCATTAACGTTTTCGTTGAGTCCGCCGTTGACCAGGAAGTTGGTATTGTCGTCGAATCTCAGTACCTTGTTGAGCATATTCAGCATTTCTCTTGAGTTCTTCAGGGCAATGACGAGCATTTCCCTACTGTTTCGGGTGATACCATGCTCGGTGTCCAGAACGTGTTGCAGTGGTCCGCCAATCAGAGTCAGCGGGGTGCGCAACTTATGACTGGCATCGCTGAAGAAGGCGTTCTTCATCAGACTCATTTCGTGCTCCAGCTTTTCACGCTGCTTCTTGTTATAGGAATAGAATATACTTGCCACTACCGCAGCGAGCAATAGCAGCAGGGTGAATCTGCCCCATACACTTTCCCAGAAAGTAGGACGTACCTCGATAGGAAGTTCTGCGATGTACTTGCTCCATACACCATGGGAGTTGGTGGCTGATACCTTGAGAATATAGTCTCCCTGTGAGATTCGGTTGAAGCCGATAGTATTGCTGCTACCATTGTCAATCCATTTTCCTGGAGGAGTATGACCCTCCAGGCGATAGCGGTATTTCACCTGATACTTACGTGAATAATCGAGCGAAGCGAAGCTGATGGTCAGGTTTCGCTTGTTGGCAGGAATCACTATCTTCTCGCTATGCAGGATAGGGATAGGCTCGCTTTCGCCGGTAAAGTGCAGCGAAGTGAAGATGATATGAGCCTGGTATTGACTCTTCTTCAGGGTTGCTGGATTGAAGGTCAGCCATCCGAATGGGGTTCCTACGGAAATGTCGTTCGTGGCTGGATCGTGGGTAGGGCGAGCCTCGGTGAAGGAGATGTTGTAATCGAAGTCGTTCGGACCGAAGACGGTGGTCTTTCCTGTCTTCAGATTACATTTGTCGATACTCGACTCACGGATCACCCATAGGTTGCCCTCGTTATCTTCTATCATGCTTTGCACGATACCTTCATTATAGTTGATATTCTTGAAATACTTTGTTTTCAAGTTGTTCTGCAGCAGTTTCTTGTTGACGATGCTTTCCAGAATTCCTCCTAACTGAGAGATGTAGGTCTTGCCATTGCTATGCTCTATGATAAAGTTGACATCGTTGGTTACCAATGATGTGGTATCGTTGGGAATATAGCAGGTTTGATAGAACTTGATCTGTTGCGGATTCCTGAAGTTATCGCCGAATGTAATGAGACCGTCTGTGGTACCTACCAGAATTTCTCCTGTAGGGGTACAGCAAATGCGTCGTATATTGGCAAAACTATTCTTAGACCATGGCAAGCCAAAGTTCCTGTTGTAGAAGAACAGACCTGTTTCGCCTTCTTGGGCAAGAGCCAGTCCGCCACCATAGGTGGCAACCCATATTCTGCCATGGCGGTCAGCTACCACATCATAAATATCGTTGTGCGGTAACGATGCCTTGTTGGCTGGATTGTGCTCGTAATGGCTTACGCCTTCATGCGACCGGACATAGAGTCCGTCGCCTTTGGTTCCTATCCACATCCTGCCCCGTGTATCACTGAAGATTGAATATACTGGATATGGACAGAAAGGCACCTGGTTAGGTACAATCTGACCGCCTGGAGCCAGATAACCTACGGTTTGATACTTGCTGTCAGTTACTTGCACGACACCATTCGCATAACCGGTCCAATGGTATCCTTCTGGAGTATTGCAGAGTGCACGTACTTCTGCTTCTCCATTCTCCAGTTTATTTAAGCGATACGTATGGTTCTTGAAGGCTATCTGGGTAAGATCGTGAGTGCCTGCTATCCAGAGGATTCCCTGATCGGAAAGGAAATGCTTTCCAATCGTAGGCACACGGTAGTTGCCTGAAGAGTTGCTCCTCAGGAGATAAGGTACCAGTTTGCCAGCTTTGCGGTCGAAGTAGCTGAAGGTTCCTCCATTCGGCACAATCCATAGAGTCTTGTTTTCATCTTGGGTGATGAAGAAACTGTCGGAGGTGGTGCGATTCATGGGATCTTGCTGATCGGCAAACAGCCATTGCTTGGCAGATGTCTTTGGGTTTACCAGGGTAACACCCATACCATCCGTAAACACCCATACCATACCGAAATCATCCGTATAGATATTCTTCACCTCAGCCAGGGGCTGGCTTGGACTTTGTACATTGATAATTTTTGTCTTGAAGGTGCGTGGATTGTAGATGATCATTCCCAGGTTAGTAGCTATCAGGAGCTGATAGCCCGTGTTCTTGAGCTGATTGATGCGGATTACTCCGGCTGGGAGTGGTATCATATTCAGCTTGTTGTTCTCATCGAATACGGCGAGGCGTCCATCTTGGGTGGCCAGGAAGATATTATTGCCCACTTCTCTTACCCATTTGAAGGGGATGGGGGTGCTGAATTGATGGTGGTAGATGTTGGTTCCCTTGTCGGTGAGAATCCATTCGCGATTTTTCTTGTCCGACCAGATATGCCATACGTGTCCGCTTCGTAGTCCGTCTTGTCCTACCTTGATGAGTTTTGGAATATTCCTTTCGCTGATACGTATCAGATAATCGCCAGACTTGGTAGTTAACCAGTTTTTGCCTTGTTTGATAGAGTAAATTTTATCTACTCGCAGGTCGATGTTATATTTTTTATTGATGTTTTCACCTACGGGAACAAAGGTACACAATTGTGTTTCATAGATATAGGGTTGCCTGTCTGTGGTGATACACCATACGTTGTTTCTGGATGTTGCATAAATACCTATGAAGCGGTTGGTGGAAAGTAGATCGATGCCGTCTGCCTCATCACGGAAGGTATGGAAGGAGTTTCCATCATAGTAGGAGATTCCATTCCAGGTGCTGAACCACATCAGGCGGTCGGGTGTCTGTGCCATGCCGGAAATTGTATTGGAGGCAAGTCCGTCGATGATGGAGAATTTGCGAACATCGCAGTAGGGGGTTCCCATAACCTTCAGTGAGGTTATGAGTATGAGGAGTATGCTATAAATGGCTCTCTTAATCATATTATCTGTTTTTGACATTCTGTTCGTTAGTCTTTGTTGGTAAAAATGCGTTAATATTGATGCAAAGATAGTGCATTTTTTTGAGAATGACAAGGTTTTGTAGGGAAAAACTGTTATATAATAGG
The DNA here is from genome assembly GCA_022741625.1 of Prevotella sp. GTDB lineage: Bacteria > Bacteroidota > Bacteroidia > Bacteroidales > Bacteroidaceae > Prevotella. Next base: position 6,189 of record JAIINY010000150.1, read on the forward strand.
GATTTTCCCCTAGATTATTCCTCTTTTCCCTTTGCTAGGTGTAAAAATTGCCTTATTTTTGCACCATCATTCAAGGAACCAGATCTGTTAAGGGTCTGAGCTCTGTACGGATATTAACAATAAAATTAAAATCTTACGATATGAGAAAAATGAGACTTTTCGTAATGCTGATGGCGATAGCTGCGGTATCCTTTACGTTTACCAGTTGTGATGATGATCCTTGGGATGATCCTTATGGATGGTACGATGATTACAACCATGGTAGCTGGGGATGGAACCAGGATTATTGGTATGAAGGTTCACAAGGATCACATGATGATGAACTGGTCGATGAAGCGATGACCTTGGTTGGTGAGTGGTATGGTTCGGTGAAGTATTCCTATATCCAGGATGATGGTATGTCAAGAGGCTATGATGAGTTTTATGCCAATATGATATTCTATCAGAGCGGAAACCAGAGCGATGCCCTGAGTGGAAGTGGTGTGGAGATAGATGAGGTTCATGATAATCAGGGAAATGTTACCGATCAGCAGACCCTGAAATTCTCCTGGTATATCGATAACAATGGCGATATCTACCTGAAGTATGCCAGTGGTGCTACCTTCGTATTGGACGCAGGTGCTAGCCAGTACGGTTTCCGTCTCGGTGTCGAGAAGGGCAATAATTATAAAACCTTCTATGGTTATATGATTGGTACCGGTAAGGTGAAGGGTGATATCATCTACTTCGATTTATCTGAGGTTTCTACTACCGGTTATGCCAAGAAGCTTACACGTTCTGCATCAGCTGTAACTTTATTCGGCAGTGGAGCAACCATGAAGCCAATGGCTGGCACGGTGAAGCAATTGAACAAGAGAAGATAGTTTTGCTGAAAGCTTTTATTTCACATAGTATGGAGAGTCAGGATGGGATAGTCCCCATCTTGGCTCTCTTTTTTGTTTGAATACCTGATTGGTATAAACACAAAAAAGTGCATTCCTACGTATATGCAACTACGTTGGAATGCACTTTCTATCTTTCGATATTATATATCCTTATTAAAAAAGGTATATATATTACTTCTTCAACTTAGCGTAACGGCTCATGAAGCGGTCAACGCGACCAGCAGTATCAACGAGCTTGCTCTTACCTGTGTAGAATGGGTGAGA
>JAIINY010000151.1:0-7306 GCA_022741625.1 Prevotella sp.
AGAAAGAAAAAACCTAAAAATATGCGAATTATTGCCGAAATTATTGAATTTCAGAAGAAAAATACGCTTTTTTGGAGTTTTTTTTGTACCTTTGCACCTAATTCGTAAGAATAATAATTAAATTTATGGCAAAGAAAGTATTATTTATCAATCAGGAGATCGACCCATACGTAGCCGAGACCCACATGTCTATCATGGGACGCGAATTACCTCAGAAAATGCAGGAAGCAGGCTTTGAGATTCGCACCTTTATGCCTAAATGGGGCACCATCAATGAGCGTCGCGGCCAGCTGCACGAGGTGATTCGCCTGTCTGGTATGAACCTTATCATCGATGATACAGACCATCCGCTAATCATCAAGGTTGCATCTATACCAACAACACGTCAACAAATCTATTTCATTGATAACGACGATTACTTCACCCGCCGCCAGATGGCAGCCGACGAGCAGGGTGTGGAATATAAAGATAATGGGGAGCGCGCCATCTTCTTCGCACGCGGCGTACTGGAAACCGTGAAGAAGCTTCGCTGGCAGCCAGACGTCATCGTATGTCAGGGCTGGGTAAGCGCTGTGGTTCCTTTCTATATCAAGACGGCATACGCTGAGGAGCCTTCCTTCGCCAACTCAAAGGTGATTATCTCACTCTATACCAACGAGCTGAAGGGCGAACTCGGCACACACTTCAAGCGCTGCGTGGAGTTCCGTGATGCCAAGTCGGAACTGCTCTCTGACTACAAGGAGGACTTCGACTTCATCGAGTTGGGCAAGATGGCCATCGACTACAGCGACGGCGTGATTGAAGGCGAAAGCCTGGCAAACAGAACTCTCTTGGATTATGCCAATGAGAAGAGCAAGCCAACCCTCGCTTATCCTGGCGATGACTTTGCGGATGCCTACAAGACATTCATCAACGAAGTATGCCCTGACGAGGAGTAAACTTCAGAAATTAGACACATTTCAAGGATAATGAAGATTTTAAGACTATTTACAGCGTTATTTATAGCAGCGATGACTATTGCTGCATGTGATGACACCACCGACAACATCGGATCGTCGATCACCAACGACGTTGATAACATCTCTATCAAAGACCAGGTGTTCAACGTCACCTCACGATCCATCGTTTCCGGCCCGGTTCTGAGCCGAAACAATACGGGTATGATCGGTATGGTGAAGGATCCTGAGACCGGTACCTACGTGGCTGGCGACTATATGACCCAGTTTGGCGTACTGTCATCATTCAGTCTGGACACTTTGGAGTACATCCGCAATGCACACGATGGCAAAATTGAGGCGGACTCATGCTATCTCCTGGTATCATACAAGACTACATACGGTGATACCCTCGCACCGATGAAGGCTACTGCCTACGAGATGAGCAAGCCGATGAGCGAGAATCAGGAGTATTACTCAGACTATGATGCCTTCAAGGACAACTGGGTGAGCGAGAACAACTATAAGTCGAGCACCACCTATAACCTGAACAGCACGACGATGGCTTTCAAGATCTATCTGAACAAGAAATATACGGCAAAGGATGGCAAGACCTACAAGAACTATGGTTCTTACGTGATGAATACCTTCGTGGATCACCCTGAGTACTTCAAGACCAACTGGGATTTCCTCAACAAGGTTTGTCCGGGTTTCTATATCAAGAATGCCGGCGGTATCGGAAACGTAGCCAATATCTGGAATACCGAATTGCAGTTCTACTACAAGATCCAGAAGACGGTGAAGAACTCTGCGGGCAACGACAGTATCGTAACAGGTCTCGCTTTCAACCGCTTTGACGGTACAGAAGAGGTGTTGCAGCTCAACAAAATTACCAATGACACCAAGACATTGGCTAATCTGGCAAAGGATGAGAGCTGCACCTACCTGAAGTCACCAGCCGGCATCTTCACAGAAGTAACGCTGCCAGTAGAGGATATCATGAAGGGGCATGAGAAGGATACGCTGAATACAGCCACCATCTCTTTCCCAAGAATGAATAATGTAGATAACAACAACAACTATCAGTTCAGTGTTCCTTCAACTATCCTGATGGTACAGAAAGACAGTCTGGATGCCTTCTTCGAGAAGAACAAACTGACAGACAACCGTACCTCCTATACGGCTTCTTACAACAGGAACTCTACAGGCGTGAAGAATGCCTATACCTTCTATAACATCAGTAACCTGGTTACTGCGATGTACAGGAACAAGGGCAAGAGTGAAAACTGGAACAAGGTGGTGCTGGTACCTGTGACCTTGACCACAAGTACACAGAACAATGCTACCGTGATTACCAAGATTAATCACGACATGCAGCTCACCTCTACCCGACTGATCAAGGCGACGGATGATCATGACAAGGATTACACCACCAAGGACGGCAAGCGGGTGGCTACAGGTCCTGTTCAGATCAAGGTGATCTACAGTAAGTTCAAGGAATAAATTCATGGCAGATAATTTTCTTGAACGCCACCGCGAAGATTACGAGCAGCGCAAGGCTGCCTGGCTGCGACGCAAGAAGCATCTTCCCAAAATCAAGAAGCCTGCCATTCAGCGTCCTGATGATGAAGCTTTATAAAAGATTCTATATGAAAAAATCCCAGCTGGAAGTTCTTTTCCAGCTGGGATTTTTTCATATCCTCAGTTTTATCTTCTTTCTATTTTCTATGAGAGAATGGTGAACTTTGCAAACTTCAGAAGCAACTGCTTGGTTCCTGCATTCTGGAACTCTACAGTGGCCTTTGTATTTTCTCCGGTTCCTTCTATCTTCAATACCGTTCCTATTCCAAAACGCTGATGCTCGATTCTACAGCCCTCGCTGAGAGAACCAGCTGCTGAGGAAGCTTTAGAAGCTGAAGAACCAGCTGATGCAACAGATGAAGAGCTAGCGGTATCACCCATGATTCTATGTACTGCATTTACAGCTCTTACAGATTTAAATCCTGGTTTTGGATCAGCCATGAACTGCGAAGCTACAGGCTTAGAGTTTTGATAATCACGTCTATAGCCAGACCGGTCCCTATCCCATGGCATTCTTCCACCATAACCACTTTCAGAACCATAGCCACCATACGAACTTCTTCCCCCACCGAATGAAGATTCAGGAGCCTCTTCTCCTCCCTCTATCAGACTGGCATCAATCTCATCGATGAAGCGGCTCGGATTATCAAATTCCATTTTGCCATATCGGAAACGGTTCTTGGCATTGGTCAGGATGCAATGCTTCTCGGCACGGGTAATCGCTACATAGAGCAGACGACGCTCCTCTTCCAGCTCCCTGACAGAAACTGCAGCAAGCGGACTCGGGAAGATATTCTCCTCCAAACCTACTACGAAAACAGTAGCAAACTCCAGACCCTTCGCCGCATGAATCGTCATGAGCGAAACTCGCGGTTCATCCTTCTCTCCCTCACTATCCGCATCCGTCAGCAGCGCCACATCCTGCAGATAATCAGTAAGATAAGCTTCATCCATTCGTCCCTCTTCCTGGCGTCCAGCCACGAAGGTCTGCATACCACTCAGAAACTCCTCCAGGTTTTCCTGGCGAGCCAGGTCATCGGCATTCTTGCCCGACATGATATCCTCGCTGATTCTACTCTCCCTGATGATGGCATCACCCAGTTCATAGACATCCAGGGTATGCGAACGGTCGATGAACGAAGAGATGAGCAGACGGAAATTCTCGAGTTTCGTCTGCGCTCCCTTGTTGACATTCAGTCCGTAATGTTCTATATTACCTATCACCTCCCAGAAGCTCACCTGGTTCTGATGGGCACAATCGGCAATCTTCATCACGGTGGTAGCACCGATGCCACGAGCCGGATAATTGATGATACGCTTGAAAGCCTCCTCATCGTCAGGGTTGGCAACAAGGCGGAAATAGGCGATGATATCCTTGATTTCCTTACGCTGATAGAAACTCAATCCGCCGTAAATACGATATGGGATACCCTGCTTTCTGAATTCCTCCTCAAAGCTGCGGCTCTGGGCATTGGTACGATAGAGAATGGCAAATTGATCGTATCCGCAATCATCCTGCCGCTTGATGCGCTGGATATTCTTTGCCACAATCAGTGCCTCCTCCTTGTCGCTGTAGGCAGGCTTATACAGAATCTTCTCTCCTTTATCATTTTTGCTGAACACCTCTTTCTGAATCTGATTGCGGTTATGATGAATCAGACTGTTAGCTGCCTCCACGATAGTTTGGGTAGAGCGATAGTTCTGTTCCAGTTTAAAGAGTTGGGTTCCAGGCAATTGTTTCTGATAATTCAATATATTGTCGATGTTGGCACCACGGAAGCTATAGATGCTCTGCGAATCATCACCCACGGCACAGACACGCAGTTTTTCCTTACAGAGCTGCATCACGATAGACATCTGCACATGGTTGGTATCCTGATACTCATCCACCAGGATATAATCGAACCTGCCGGCATACTTCTGTCTGATTTCCTCGTGATCTCTGAAAAGCTGGAAAGTAAGCATCAGGAGATCATCAAAGTCCATCGCATTCGCCTGAAGGCAACGCTGCACATAAGCCACATAAATCTTTCCGATGGCAGGCATCTTGGCACGCTTGTTCTGCTCCAGGATGGCAGGGTCGCTATCGTAGGCTTCGGCAGTTACCAGGTTGTTCTTCGCCATCGAAATCCGAGCGTGAACAGCAGCAGGCTTATAGGTCTTGTCATCCAGTCCCATCTCCTTGATGATTGCCTTCAGCAGCGAACGTGAGTCACTTTCATCATAGATGGTAAAATTATTATTGAAACCGATATGCTCAGCTTCGGCACGGAGAATACGGGAGAAGATGCTATGGAAGGTACCCATATAGAGATGCTGGGCGAGATCATCGCCCACCAGTTTTCCGATACGTTCCTTCATCTCCCTAGCCGCCTTATTGGTAAAGGTAAGTGCCATGATGCTCCAAGGCTTCATGCCCTGGCTCAGGAGATAAGCAATCTTATAGGTAAGCACACGCGTTTTGCCCGAACCTGCACCGGCAATCACCAGCGAAGGTCCGTCAATATACTCTACCGCAGCACGCTGCGCATCATTCAAGTCGTTCAATAAATCCATGAATCAATATTTGCAGGAAAAACTATAAACTATTAACTATCAACTGTTAACAAACAATCACTTCCCCCTATATCCTCCTACAGCCGTGCTTGGGTCATAGTCTTCACCCTCACGAGGAAACGAAGGGATGAATTTCATCTGATGTTCAATCTGTCGCTGGCGCTTCTTCATATAAGCGCTCGGATACAGGGAGCTGAACTTTCTAGGATTAGGCAGCGTTGCAGCTATCAGGGCACACTCGCCACGGAAGAGATCCTGTGCTTTCTTGTTGAAATGATACTCAGCCACGGCATCTACACCATAGATACCCGGTCCCATCTCAATACTGTTGAGATAGACCTCCATGATGCGCTGCTTGCTCCACATCATTTCGATGAGAAAGGTGAAATACACCTCAAATCCCTTGCGGGTCCAGGAACGGCCCGGCCAGAGGAATACGTTCTTGGCGGTCTGCTGACTGATGGTACTGGCACCATGCACCTTACCGCCACGGGCATTGTTCTTGGCAGCACTCTCGATGGCATTGAAGTCGAAGCCATGATGCTTGAGGAATCGGGCATCCTCGCTCGCCATCACCGCCACAGGCATGTGAGGGGATATCTTATCCATCGAAACCCAGTGATGATGCAAGGTAATACTTTCACCATCAGCTACTTGCTGAAAACAGCGGATTATCATCAACGGAGTAACATATACCGGAATAAAACGGTAGGCTACTACAGCAAGAATGGTGGTACTGAAAAACAGCACCACCACCCATCTTACGATATTTCTGATCTTTTTTAGAATCATCTATCTTCTTTTTCCCTTATCGGGAACCTCATTCGTTTTTACTTCAATGTACCATTGTTAGCAGCATTCACCATTGCCTGGCTAGCATACATGTAAACCTCTACACGACGGTTCTGAGCGCAGGCTGCTGTAGTATTGACCACAGGATTAGCTGAACCCAAACCCTCTACGCTCTTGATCTGGCTGCTGGTAACACCGCATGACTTCAAGTAAGTAGAAACGGCATTGGCACGATTCTGGCTCAAAGGCAAGTTGATGCCATCATTACCAGTAGCATCGGTGTAACCCTTGATAGCTACCTCGCAGTCGGCATTGTTCTTCAAAACCTGGGCAAACTGAGCCAAGTCGTTCTTAGCGCTTGCATTGAGCGCATATTTGTTGGTCTGGAAGAGGATACCAGAATCAAAAGTCACCTTGACAGCTGTCAAACCATTGGCATCTTTAACGGTAGAAACCTGCGCATTCTTCACAGCCTCTGCCTCAGCCTTAACCTTATCCATGTGTTTTCCAATCAAGTTACCCGCTGTACCACCAACAGCAGCACCGATGGCAGCACCTACCACTGCACCTGTACCACGATGGCTGTTATTGAGCAAACCACCAACCAAGGCACCAAGAGCAGCACCAGCACCTGCACCAGCAGCAGTACCAGTCTTCTGACTAGTTCCACAACTTCCCAAAACGAGCAGCAGTGAGAGCGCTGCAGCAGTAAATTTCATCTTTTTCATACTATAATTCTCCTATATTTATGTTATTTAAATGCAAAGATACGTCTTTTTTCTCCAATATGGAGGGTTTTCTAATATTTTTTTGTAATTTTGCATGCAAATTTAAGGGTATTTGTCCAAATGGCGAAAGGAAATCGCCTATTTCGGGACGGAAATTCCCTATTGGCCGTGTTTTCACGCTCAAGATACATCGTGTTTTCACGCTCAAAATATCAAGCAGAATTTAAAAACAAAATATATAATTAGTAATATGGCTAAAGAACTTAAGAATTTAACCAAGCGCGCTGACAACTACAGTCAGTGGTACAATGATTTGGTAGTAAAGGCTGACCTCGCAGAGTTGTCACCAGTTCGTGGTTGTATGATCATCAAACCATACGGCTACGCAATCTGGGAGAAGATGCAGCAGCAGCTCGACAAGATGTTTAAGCAGACAGGTGTACAGAACGCATACTTCCCTCTCCTCATCCCGAAGAGCTTCTTCTCTCGCGAGGCAGAGCACGTGGCAGGTTTCGCCAAGGAGTGTGCTGTGGTTACTCACTATCGTCTTCGTTCTACAGAAGATGGAACAGAGGTTGAGGTGGATCCTAATGCCAAGCTCGATGAGGAGCTGATCATCCGCCCTACTTCAGAGACCATCATCTGGAACACATATAAGAACTGGATTCATTCATGGCGTGACCTCCCAATCCTCTGCAACCAGTGGTGTAACGT